>CAZUDD010000094.1:0-5997 GCA_964619665.1 uncultured Desulfurococcaceae archaeon
TTGAGGAAAAAGAACATAGATTTATGTACATTCAATGGATATAGTGTTTGTACACTCCTAAGAAAGATCCTAAGTGATTTAGGTAAAGAAGGTGTTGATCCAAAGAAGTCTAGATACTATGAGATATATCTTCAAATGTCCTCAGTATAACTAAGGTGATACATAGCTAGACATTGTCGTGATAACGTGTCATCAACTGAATTCTTTCGTATGGTCAGAATACTCCACGAGAAAGCAGATGAGTTTGTTACAGTTGAAGAATTGTCAAGAATACTGGGTATTAGTCGTGCTAAAGCACGTAGTATGTTATGGGAATTAAGTTGTAGAGGATTTGTTATAGAGAATTACCCGGGTCAAGGACATAAACTACTACTCCTAGCAGAACCAGAACACATTGAGAGATATGGAAGAATCAATGGTATAGAGTTCCTATTTGAAGCCCTATATCTTAGCGAATGTTCTTCACCTCAAGAGATTGCTCTTCTGGCTATAGAAAAAGGAGTTCAAAAGATATGGATTGTTGTATGTGGTAGATGTTCACATGTAGTACTACGCTATGGAAGACCTTGGCATTGTGTTGAGAATGGATTGTGGATGTCTCTTGTAGGTCCAATTCCATTTATATCATGTGAAGCTAGCGAGACACTGTATCAAATGTTTATGGCATATTTAGTGGCATACTCTATAAGAAGTCTATACTTTATTGATGTGAGGACAAAATGGCCTAACGATATTGTGTATAGAGATAAAAAGATTGGTAGCACAATTGTTGAAAGATATGGTAGATATGCAATTATAGGTATATACATAAATACGAACAACGATATTCCTCAAAGTATTCGAGATCGAGCTATAGCGCTTAAGGATATTGTGGGATTCAAAGTATCATCAACTGCTATAGCTAGAGCAATAGCCTTAAACTTAGATAGACTTTACAGAGCTAAGCTATGGCGTGATATTGAGAGGTTCATTAACCGATGGAAGGATATTGATGCTCTACTCTATCGTGAAGTAGATATAGAGTTAACTAATGGAAAAGTAGTTAGAGGTACTATAGTTGATTACGATATCGACTCTACAGTTATCGTTAAAATTAAAGGAGAAATCTTTAGACTAAAACCAGAAACCATCTATAGAATCCGCACATCGAGGCACAGAGATAAATATCGACCTGGTGAAGCAATTGATATCTCTTGAATATGTAGATAAAGCAATAGACCGCATTCTTAAGTTTCTTAGTTGGAAACCTACAATAGAAAGAGTTTCAATACATAAAGCTCTAGGTCTAATCTCAGGAATAGATGTAGTATCGAATATTCGTTTACCACAATATCTAAGAGCTACAGTTGATGGTTATGCTTTGAGGTCTTCAGATGTATCTATGGCTTCAGATACTAATCCAGTAATGCTTAGATGTGTTAGTGAAGTACGTACACCACTAAAACTCCATGAAATTACTGTGCAAGCAGGTGAATGTGTGTATATAGAAACAGGTTGTTATTTACCACAAAATCTTGATGCTGTCATACCAGTGGAGGAATGTGAGGTCATAGGAGATAAGGTATTGGTTAAGAGAAGTATTAGTAAGTTTGAGAATGTTGCATTACCAGGTGAAGAGCTAGATGTTGGAGATCTAGTTCTAGCTAAAGGTTCAAGAATTAGACCTTGGCATTTAGCTGCACTAGAAGTTCTCGGTATAGAGTTTATTGATGTACTAGCTTTAAAGGCATCGATAATTCAAACAGGATCAGAATTCGTTGAAGGTATAGCTAAACCCTATACAATTTCTCTCGTATATGGATGGTTGAAAGAGTTTGGTTTTATCGAGGTAAGTCGATATGTTGTTGGGGATAATGTTGAGAGAATCACTGAGTTAATAGATAGTGCTCTAAAGAAATCAGATCTTGTTATTGTATTAGGAGGTACCTCTATGGGGAGAAATGATTGGAGTATAAAAGCTATTGAGAGACTCTATCCTGATACCCTTATACATGGTCTTGCATTGCAACCAGGAAAAACTACTTGTTTAGCTAGTAAAGATGGTAAACCCGTTATAGCTATGAGTGGATTGCCTGTTGCAGCTTTTGCAGTCCTAGAGATTGTAGTAAATTCTCTTCTTAGCAAATGGCTTAGAGTAGAACCTATTCAAAGACCGAAGATTAGATTACCAACCTGTAAATATATACCAAGTAAACTTGGCCTTAAAACATTAGCTAGAGTTAAGATAGAACATGGTTGTGTAGAACCGATAGGTATTGTTGGTTCTGGTTCACTTAGAAGTATACTACTAGCTGATGGATATGTTATTGTTCCAGAGGATGTAGAGGGTTTTGGTATTGGTGAAGAAGTTTATGTGTACCTACTCAAGTCATCGAAAAGTGTTTAGGAATCTAGTGGATCTAGATGAAGCACTAGCCATAGTAGCTAAATACATAGAGTTGAAACCTAGAGATGTTGAGACTGTGAGCATAGATAGAGCTATAGGTAGAGTACTAGCGGAGAATGTATATGCTAAAAGTCCTTTACCACCCTTTGATAGAGCTCTCTACGATGGTTATGCCGCTCTCTCCATAGATATATCTGAGGCTAGAGATGATAAACCATGTAGACTAAGAGTTGTTGAAAAGGTACGTATTGGAACTACACCATCACGAGAACTGAAAGGATATGAGTGTTGTGAAGTAGCTACAGGTTCACCCATACCTTATCCAGCCGATGTTGTAATACCTATAGAATACACATCACGTAACGGCGATCATGTATATGTATACAAACGTTTTGGTAAAGGATTCGGTATTCAATTCATAGCTTCTGACTGCATCGATGGAGAACTTATTGCAAGAAAAGGAGAGATCATAACACCGTTATTAGCATCGATAATGGCTGCAACAGGAATAGACCGTATCAAAGTATTTAGAAAGCCTCGTATAGGCATTATAGCTATTGGCAATGAACTTGTAGCACCAGGAAAAGAACTTGCTCCTGGACATATCTACGAATCAAACTCAGTTATGGTTATGGGCCTATTGAGAGAACTTGGAGCTGAACCTGTATTTCTAGGCATAATACCTGATAATGAGGATATGCTTAAGAAATTAATTGAGTCAAATATTCAGAACCTCGATGCAATTATAACTATTGGTGGTACATCAGCTGGTGAAGAAGATATTGTGTATAGAGTTCTATCCAGATTTAGACCAGGAGTGGTAGTTCATGGAATAAAGGTTAAACCGGGTACGCCTACAGTAATTGCTATTGTAGAGAATAAGCTTATCATAGGTTTACCTGGGTTTCCATTTTCATGCTTAGTAATGGCGTTAACACTACTTCCTAAAACAATATCACTATTAACTGGATCTAGTCATCTCTACAACATAGTTAAGAAAGTTAAAGGTAGATTACTGGCTCCCGTCAAAGGAATTCCTGGATTTATGCGTTTTATACCTGCCATATCACGCTATCAAAATAATGAGCTTAGGGTATTTCCATTACCTCTAGAGAGCGCATACATAGCAAAACTGAGATATGTAAACTCATTTGTTGTCATACCACCCAATAGAGAATTCGTCTCAAAGAATGAGTTCGTAGATGTAGTACCGTTAAAAGATCTTCATATGGACATACTCTTTATAGGTAGTCATGATCCTTTGGTAGATGATGTACTAGCGCAATTGGAGCTTGAACATGGGTTTAGAATCTTCAAAGTATTCATAGGTAGTATGGGTGGAGTTAGAGCTTGTATTGCTGGTATTGCTGATATTGCGGGTGTTCATCTGTATTCACCTAGGTACAAGGTATATAATGAATGGATAATCACGGAATTCGACCTTAAAGACTATACCCTTATCAGAGGATTCAAGAGAATTCAGGGATTTATCTTAAGACCCAATATCGAATCTGTAAAAAGCTTCATGGATATTATAGAGAAAGGGCTTAGATTCGTTAATAGGAATAGTGGATCAGGTACAAGATATTTGATAGAGTTGATGATCGAGAAGGAAGCTCGAGAACATGGTATGGATGTAGATACCCTTAAATCTAGAATTCAAGGTTTTAACTATGAACTTCATAGTCATGATGCAATAGCATTAGCAATTAAATCAAATAAAGCTGATATAGGTGTAGGAATTGAGTATGTAGCTAAGAAATACAATCTCAAGTTTATACCATTAGCTGAAGAACGATACGATTTCATAGTTAGGAAGGATCTTATCGATAGTGATATCCTAAAAATTTTTATCGAGAAGATAAAGAAGTTCATCAATAGCGGTAGATATCCTGGCTATTCAATGAATTAATGTGTTGGGCAGAATGCCATGACATATAGTTATCGATTACTTATCAGGAAGTTGCTTGGTCGCAGATTAACATTCTTTATAAGGAACATTGTATCTGAGATAGCTTTTCATCTTGGATACTATGAATATGCAGATACTACAGGAAGGGAGAATTGTATTAGTGCTATGGTGTGTACATATAATGAAAGTGATTGGATAGAGCCATCTCTACTATCTATAGCGGATTTTGTAGAGGAATACATTGTTGTTGATTCATCGTTTGATGAGACTCCACAAATAATAGAGAATTTGAGGAAAGAGAAAGGATTAAACATAGTGCTCCTCAGAACAAAACCAGGAAATCTTGTTGAAGCTCGAAATCTAGCTCTAAAGAGATCTAGTTGTAAATGGATACTGCATTGGGATGCAGATTTTATAGCTAGAGAAGACATGGCATATACATTGAGGAATATTATCGATTCCCTTGATCCAAAAAAGCATTACCTCATTTATTGGCCTCACATAGCTTTATGTGCTGATCTAAACCATGTCTGTAGTCCACCACTACATATTGAGCATTGGCTTTTCACATGGTCAAAAAGTCTAAGATATCAATGGGTAGGAAAATATGATAGTCTAATAGCTCCTCTACATCTATACAAAGTGATCTTCATAGAAAAACCTCTTTCTATACATTTACGTACAGTTAGAAGTCCAGCTAGATATGCATTTAAGATTATTTGGTGGAGATTTAGAGAGGAATTCAATTTAGCTTCTATGAAGGGATTAGATATATGGAGTTTAGCTATTGAAAAAGCTAAGAAGATCTATGGAATACCGGATCTAGAGACTCTTGGGAGAAAATTGATTGATGAAGAGAGGAGAAGACTTCAGAAATTCGATCCTAGGATATATGGTGAGCTACCTCGTATTCTAGTAGATTATGCCAGAAGAAAGGGTCTTTTATAACGAAGAATTGATCTACTGAGAACTCTTGATAAGTTCTAGCAATGTGTATGCTAATACTTTGGAGACTCTGGATATTTCATCAATAGATACATACTCATCAGCTGTATGGGCTTTTTCTTCTGGTCCTGGACCATATGCTATAGCTTCAATACCTTTTGTTGTATAGTAGTGAAGATCTAGTCCTCCTATACAGACTATAGGTTTAGGCTTTATACCGAGACTCTTCTCAGCAGCAGAAGTCAGTACTTTGACTATCTCGGCTTCTGGATGCGTTAACGATGGGGGTACCTTATTGACTATTTCAATGCTTAGCTCTATATCTGGGTAATCGTGTTTTAGAGAGTCTATGAAGTCTATCAACTCTTTCTCTATATCAGCTAGGTTTTCTTCTGGAATAACTCTTCGATCTATTGAAAACTCGTAGTATCCAGGAACAATATTTATTTTAGCACCACCCTTGACTTCACCACCTATAGTGATAGTTGGTTTTGCTCCTCTAGGATCACCATAGTCATAGTTGCTCTGTCTAGCTTCAATAGCTGATTTGTATTCAGTCATAATTCTCTGTGCTATTTTTACCATGTATTCAAAAGCGTTTACGCCATGCCAAGGTGATGAAGCGTGAGCTTGTTTACCCTTTATCTTTACATAAGCCCACACAATTCCCTTATGACCTATCCAGATATTGGAAGAACCACTAGGTTCTACTATGATAGCATATCTAGGTCTTGGTTTAGCAATCTCCTCTAAT
>CAZUDD010000095.1:0-5995 GCA_964619665.1 uncultured Desulfurococcaceae archaeon
CCTCTACTCCTTGTCTTTGACCTACATTTACACCTGTATATATGTCTAGGACTAAGAGTTACGTATCCCTGTGTAGCATCAATACATCTACTAAACAACATCTTCACGGTGTTTTCAAGAGCTATATACAACTCTTTTGCTTTGTAATCTCTATCTAGAAGCTCACTAAGTCTTCTTCTCCTCAACCTTCTATAGAATACTGATACTATTTCCAGGATTGAATAGCCTATTAAGGCTATGAAGAGTATCTCCATAAGACCTCTAGGTATTGGTATCCGGAGTATGTGAAGTGATATTAGTATGGGTATCAGGGTCGCTAGTAGTCCTAGAGCTAGATCTATAGCTCTATAGCTTTTATTAGATTCAAAATAGCAATTCCATAGAATCTCTTCAGCAACTAGCTTAGGTACATCATCAATTGACGATACTGCCACTGTCATCGATGTCTTTCTAAATAGTCTTAATGAGAGAACATAGGGCTTCTTTGTATTGCTATCAACAACTATAGATATATCGATACCTCCACGAAATATCCTATCTAAACACTCTATCAATGTACTCATACTAATAGAAATGATTATCTAGACCAAAGATATAGGTCTACATAGAATCTCCATGAACATAACATGCATAGCTGATTCAATCGCTGTCAAAGTATACAATGAAAGACCTATTATCTAAGCTTTAGGAGTTTCTCTAAGTATTCTTCTAGATATTCTTCGAGTTTTGTTAGGATTTTTGATAGTGTATCTATGTATATTCTATGGTACTCTATAACTGCATTTACAATCCTGTCTATTGCTTTACTCAGTGGCTTAGTATCTATGTACTCTATTCTCTGTGTATAGTCTAGCCATATACTTGAAGTTCTTCTCATTGTTTTGTGTGGTAGTTCAACTCTATACATATAAACACCATTTGATGTCGTTACTACTAGTCTTGATGTATTCCTATCGTAGCTACAACTCGTTGCTATACCTCCAATACTCTTCAAATCACTATAGTACCTAGCTATGATAGTATCACCTACTATTTCATAGACAAGCAGTTCTCTTCCAATAACAGTAGCTATATGAGTATCATCTAACCAGAAAAGACAATTCATGTTTACTACGAGTCTAGCTGGAGCTAGTCTTAGAATACCATCTCTAGCTAGCATGTATAGCGTGAAGTGATAACCATTTACAGGTGAATATCCATATACAAGGATATATCTAGCACTAGGTGATAACGATGTGTATGGTTCATATTTTTCAAGACTCATTCTAGTAAGTTCAGGTGGTATAGGCGATACAGACCTGATTATAGTTATGTTCTCTGTTTTCAGGTCAACTATGAATAGAAATTCCTTTAGGATTTTCCTATGCCAGAAACCAAGTCTAGATTTAACTACATAGTATCCAAAACCATATATCTTATCGTTTACTAGTTTCGGAACAAAGACTATATCAACAACATTGAGACCAGTCTTTTTAGCAATACTCTTTTTATCTAGTCTATACAGCTTCTCAATTCCTTTATCACTAAATCTAAACACATCTACAGATCTCATATACCATCCATATACAACTATATATCTATCATTTGAACTCCAATCAATAGCACCACTTAGAAGAGTATGTGTTTCAGCAACAACTTTTGAAAGTCCTAGATCAACAATCTTCAACTCTTCACTATGCTCAATAGCTATATACCTACCACTATGTGAAACAGCTAACCTAGGTAACACATAGTAGAATATATCTGGAGATTCATTGAGTATTTCAGCTAATGAAATTCTTTGAAGTTGTAGCAATCTATTGTCTAGCTTTATATACACATCAATGTACTTTCTATCTGTTAAAAGTACTATCTTTGAGATATTGTCTAGAAATCTAGCATAGTCAACTCTAAAACCAGTTATATTGAATATCAGCTCCACATCTATGTCCTGAAGCACAGACTCTCTATACGTGTTGTAGTAGTTGACTGTACCTACTCTACGAGGAATCAACACATCTACTCTATACACATCGATAGGTCTAGTACTTAACCTAATACCATTGACAGTGATTCTCTCTATATGTGGTGTAATGCTAGTACTATTCACAGAAGAAGTCTTTAGAAGTATGGTTATTATACCACTATAGTCAACGAATATAGGTCTATCTATCTCTATGAAATGCTTTATCGATGGTAGCGATACTATGTATAGCGTACTTAGGTATAGTGTTGAGACTATGTAGAGTCTATCTCTATAGCTATCCATGTATACTCCATGAATATACATTGCCATGCTGGGAAAGATCATCGATAACTTCTTAACGATACCTACACCCATAGATTTTCTTGGTACTACAAGAAAGTGTAGATTATGCCAAATACAGCGCTCTATATCTCCAACACCAATATACATAGATTGTCTATCCAAAAACACTAAATCTGTATGCAGTGGTGTAACACTGTAATTCACTTCATATGCATAGAGAAGATCACCATTGTTGAGATCTAGAGCTATTATCGCAACTCCTCTATATCCATATCTACGAGTTTCTCTTAGAGGTGCTGATTCATTGTATAGAAATAGATAGATATGATCATCATCTACATCTATATCTAGAATACCATCACTTCGATAATAATCAACACGAATACTCCATACAGTAGTTCTCCTTGTAATATCTATCAACGTCAAAATAACATCGTGACCATCTCTAACTCTCTTCGCGCTAACTATACATACAGTGTTTTCAGAGCATCTCTCTACGTATTTAATACCGTCAATACCTTCTAGATTGAATTCTTCAACTATATCTCCATAGTCAGGATCTACAAGATACACTATATAACCACTCTTTGTCTTAGCGAACACAGCTATGTAGTTCCTAGTGTAGGTTATGAAGCATCTACGTACATCTATATCTATGTCTATACTCCATCTAGGTATTCCATTACTGTTGAGCGAAGCTATGATAAGTCCATAGCCTTTCACAATACATCTATGGTCAATGCATACTGTATAGCCTCTAACCATACATACATAGATATAGCCATTACCATCAACAACCTGGTCATAGTCAAGAACTCGAGGAATACCTGAGTAATTCGTATAGTTCAGGCTTACAATGTTGAGTATCTCAAGGTTTTTATCTGGGTCTAACTCGATAAAGAGTAGATCAGCACCAATAAAGAACTTTCTCCTATACACACCATACTCCTCAGGTAACGAATACTCATTTACTCTATAACCAAGTAAAACAAGTTTGTTTTTCACCATCAATACACTGAAAAGAAAATGAAAATCAACATCACCAATAAATAGTGTACGAAGTCCAAGACCAGTATCTCTATACAGTGAAGATCTCAGAGATCTACTTAGAAAACCTATATCAGTATACTCAACATCAATACTCTGAACATGAAGTATACCGGATAATCCATAGTGTATTACAGGAACTAGCAGCACTATAAGGATAAGAATAGCAAAGACAGATAGTTCTCTAGCAATCATAATCTTCACACAACCCCAAAGACAAAACCACGTATGTAGATATAAATACTGTAGACCTCCATATATAGATTAAGCCGAGCTAAGCAGAGCTATACCAATAAACATATCTAAAACCTGTATCAACACTAAAATGAGTTTCTATCACTTTTTAACCGATTTTTTTAACTAGTTATGCTCCAATAATGCGTTAGCAGGTGGTCCTTAGTGAATATAAAACTTTGCATGATCACGTTAATAATAATCTCGATTAGTACCTTCGCTATTGTACTATCAGCAGAAATAAGTACTAGCCCATATGAAAGGCATAGACCACTTGTGGGAGGTATACAGATAGAAACAGGAAGATGGATTCAATATATCTGGGAAAGATTAGCCTTCAGCACACTTGGCTATGCAGCTAAAAACATAATCACTGGTGAGCGGGGTATAGTGATAGCTGGTCACGCAGTATACAATAGATCAACAAGAACACAATACTCATGGGTCTATCAGCCGAAATACGATCCCTCTGCAGCTAATGAGTATTTCGTTGGTATTGCAAGTGATTGGAATGAGATTGGAGATACAGCATTTGTACCTGAATCGAATGTTTATTGCGCTATTCTCATACCATACAAAGGATACTACGAAGTTAGATTGTACAGACTATTTGATAGAGTTGAAGTAGGGGAAAGAGTTTGTAGCGCTGGTATAGCAACACTAGTTCAATGTGGAAGGATTAAAGAGAAACTTGAAGTATTAGTAAATGAAACCAAGGAAGGAACTATCGTATTAACATATGTATTTATCATAGAACCTCCTGAGAGATTTCAAGGTGACAGCGGTGCACCATACTTTCTTGAATTTTCATACAAAGAATTTGGCTGGATAGTACTCATAGGGCATCACTATGGATCTCTTGTTTCATGCGTTGAAGGTCCAAGTGGTGAAGTATGTGTACCCGTATACGATATGGCGATGTCACTAACGAACGATTTAGAATACCTAAATGTTGTTCCACTCGTATACATAAATGCTGTGTGTAAGTGAGGTGAGAAGATGAATCCAAAAAACCTCATTCCAATGCTCCTAATCTTAATGTCGTTTCTAACTATATCCCCCCTCAATGCTCAACAGATGAATAGCTATATAGTGGTTGTAGATCCCATCCAAGAGGTAGTAAAGCCAGACAAAGTCTATGAAGAGACTGTATATGTGTATATCAATAAGAGCGGTGCGTTTATCAATGGAAAGCTTATAGAATACCTCGAGTCCTTGGGTTGCAGAGCTGAGAATCAGCTCTATCTTGATGAAGTAGCTGCTATAATACCAATACTCGAAATAGAGAAACCACAAGAAGGAAAACTACTTAAAGCATGGTATAACTTTTCATCTCAACTTATCGAAGAGATGATTATGAAAGGAATCAATATACGTAAAGCACTAATAGGGTTAGGTCGTAATACTTATACAACTCTTATCTATGTATACAAGGATTCTCATACTGATGTACAAAGATATTTAGAGAAGAATAGAGATTTCATCGTAAAGCGTATAGATAGCATGAAATTGAAATTCCTAGATTTAAACCCAACATTTAGGGTATGCATCATAGTTCTTCCAATAACATATGGTGATCATATGAGATGCTCTCAATATAGAGATATAATCAAGCATAGATTGTTAGAGCTAATGTTGAAATACCATCTTGCTGGTGGAATTAATACACAGGGCCTACTAGGTTATGCTGAAATCGAAATATCCAGAACCAGTATAAAACACGCAAATCTAACGCTAGATGAAGTATTGAAAGAGATAAAGAATGCCACACGGGGTTGCCCAATAAATGTATACATAGTTCCATACAAGATCATATTTAGACCAGCAATACTAATTCCTGGTACTCCACGTACTTCATTAACCACCAACACTATGAAGCTCACAAAGATGGACTATCTACACGTAGTTCTAATAGCATCTATAGCCGTAGCAATTACAGTTGGAATAGCTGTATACAAGAGAATGCATAGATAGCAAAAACCAAATTGATGTATTCCATAGATCCAAGTAAAGCACTCAAATAACAATTTTTATCTACTCTACACCCGGAGAGCATAAGTTCTCTCCTAGACATGTTATTCCATGTCGTATCTATCACAATATTGCTATATAATGTGGAGAACAGCTAGTTTTATTGCTATGTAGAGTTATAGGATGGAATATGTACTCTAAGGCGTTTCTTGACTCTGTAATCATCTCTTTGACTAGTTTATAAGTTATTTTCCTGTAGTATTCTATCAATATATTGACGATTCTACTAAAAGCTTTTGTGTTTATATAGAATGTCTTTTCTGAATAGTCTATCCATGTACTTAAGCTGTGTCTAATCCTGTAATTCATAGGTATTCTATACACGTAGATGCCATTGGATGTAGCTATGGTTATGATTGATTGATTTCTATCATAGCTACAACTATAGATATTACCTTCCAAATTCCTTAGTATTCCATAGTATTGACCAATAAC
>CAZUDD010000096.1:0-5887 GCA_964619665.1 uncultured Desulfurococcaceae archaeon
GTTTAGAGATATAGTATGTATTGAAGTTCCCTACTCTAAGAGACTTCTTGATGTAAAGCCAAGAATTCTAGACATTGTTAAGAAGATAGTTGATCTAGGAACTATCGTGAATATCTATGTTGATAAGTCTCGGTATAGTGAACTCATAGATATACTCAATTCTAGTGAATTAGAGTTTAAAGTTCGTAGATGTTCACTTAGAGATGCATTTTTCTGGTGGACAAAATGAATTTTAAGAGAATTCTTGGTATAGCGTTATTCATAGCTATACCTATAGCAAGGTCTTGGAGTAGTCATGTCATAAGGTTTCTATCTGCTATATGGATTGCAATACCATTCTATGCATTTGGAGGTAATACACTGTTAGTCTATGCATTGATAGGTGCACTAATAAACATGATTTTATCAGCCTGTATCTATAGTGCATATGAAGAAGCACTGTATAGTCTTGAGGGTATCAGAGACTTCTTCTTAGCATCACCACTATCTAGATTTGAGTTTAGAGCTGGATTATCGCTAGGTATATTCATAACAACAATACCTTCTATGCTAGTTTGTTTAGTACTCCTCATAATGATAACAAAACCAAGTGTTATTGAGATTCTAGAGCTAGTTCTACTCATCATAGCTCTATGGATTTTCTCAACATTGATAGGGTATCTAGTACCTATTAAGAGAAATATCCTAGAAACAGGAAATATCATTAGGGTAATCACTATTGTATTGATAGCATTACCACCAGTATATTACCCCATCAGTGTTTGGCCTGAGCAACTAAGATTCTTAGCATATGCAATACCCACATTCATTTTTGCAGAGTTAATGAGGGTTATACTAGGAGTTATCAATTACACGATACAGTATCTAGAAACACTGCTAAAGATCTTGGTACTAGAAGCTATAGTCATAGCCACAGTCTCATATCTAAAATCTCGAACTCTATAGAGTACTTATTGATCAAAACAAGTTTTTACTTAACACGATGCTCTCGGTATTGAATTGTCAAGGTGGTTAAGCTATGAGCGGTATAATTAAGGAGTATAGGCTTAGACGTAAAATTGCTAGTTATAACCATATCAAAGCACTACCGGTATACATTATCCTTGGAATAATATTCATGATATCGTTTATTCAGGTAATTCCTGAAATAGTTGAGAAGAGAATACCTATAATACCAATACCATCGATTATAGTGTTAGCGATACTCTTGATAATAATGGTGTCTGTTCATGCCTATAGTTCGCTTCTACGTAAAGTAACTAGGATTAGTGTTGAAGATGATGATGTTAGATTGATAGGTGGTATTATCTGGAAATATGATAGGAAAATACCTTATTCACATATATCAGAAGTATCTATCCATAGAGGACCACTACAAAGAGCACTAGACTTAGCTAGTATATGGATCTATACACCAGGAACAGCTGGAGTTGAAGCTGTGATAGGACCACTAGATATGAAGGATGCTGTAGCATTTAAAGAAGGTGTTAGAGATAGGGTTATGAGATCACAATCATTTCTAGAGGTTGAGAAGCCTGAGTCAATAAATGTATTGATTGATGAGTTAAGAAGTATGAGAAAGTTATTGGAGGAAATAAGAGAAATACTCAAGTCTAGGAATAGATAGCGTAGCTTTAGGTATAGCATAGCTAAGCTTTTTCTACGCTATGCTTAATCAACTATACTATTCTTTGATATGCTTAACCTTCTGTTTGTGCTACTCTTTTAGCAATAGCATGTATACCTTTTAGGAAAACATCTTTTGCTGGTGTTCTAAGGAATACCAGTATGCCTTTTGATAAATTTGGATTGTAGTTTAGAATAAGTTCTTCCAGTAATTCTTTGATGGAAGCTTCATATATTTCAGCACCTTTTATTTCTATGCATAGCCTTATACCAAGGTTATGTGCTGTCATAGTAAGGACGAGGTTATAGCTATCAGTATTAGTTCGCCTTATAATCACGTCTATATCGTGTGTACCAAGGTTAAACGCTAGTACATCCTCATCGATTTTGACAGGAGCATGTATAGTGAGTCCTTTTTGACTAAGAGAATGCCAGATATTGGGATCACGAAATAGAGGAGCGATAAGAATAGCTATGAGTTGTGATAACCACCATACTAAGAAATGTTGTGATGTTTTTGCTCTCAACACCCTACACAATATAGAGGGTTTGGATGCTAATATACTTAAAGAACAACAGTATATAAGGCTCTATAGCCCCTCTATTCTGGGAACTCACACCACTGAACTTAGCGTTATAGACATCTGTTCATTTCACTATTACCTGCTATACTCTATAGACTTCACGGGATTTAATGGTGAGATATGGTGATATGCGTTGTTACTAGGCAACCCGCTGGATGTTTAGGTGGAGAGGCTTTCTATGTTAGAATGATAGCCGATATAGAGAAAGTATTTGTGATCTCAACAATTAAACCAGGAAGTAGAATCAAGTATACAAGACCTACACTAAAAGAACTCTATTTCGAAGCTCAAGGATCAATACCTAAACACTTTCTACAAAACGTTAGGAACATACTTAACTATGAATGTGATATCGTAATGATAAACGATGTTTGTGGAATACATAGAGAACTGCTAGACATAGCTTTGGGGGTAAAGCTATCTAAAATACTTGTAATTCACGAAGGAAATGCACATCAGTGTTCAGCACTTGAATATGCTATGGATAGAGTGGATCGTATACTCGTATTCGATGAGGAGTATGAGAGACACATAGTACCAAAGTATTATAGAGATAAAGTGATTTTGTTAAAACCACCAGTACCTATACTCAAGGAGATCAGGAGTGTAAAGAGGAATAATGACATTAAGAGTATTACGGTTTTAGTTCGTGGTGCTGATTGGAATTTCTATGAAGGAGAAATTGTTAAACTCGATAGTGTAGCTCATAGATATGATTTAGACTATGTCTATGTTCATGGAGCTTATAGTAGATGTATCAATCTTGTAAAACGATACAATCTCAAGAAGATAAAGTGTCTTCCAATATCATCACCTAGTGAAGCAGCACAGAAAATAGGTGAAACAGATGCAGTATACGTATTTCGGAGATCAACAACATCTCTTAAAATCTTGTTTCCAACACAAGTTCTCGAAACCTTCAATCCTAGTACTCCAGTAATATCAGCTAAAATAGACTTCGTGGTAATGACTAGAGTGTTCAGAGATATAATAATAGCGGATATGATAGATAATTGCTTTGTATTGAGAGCACATGATGTAGAACAACATATAAGGAATAGACTAAGAAGATTACTGAGTACAGCTTCTTGGATGGAGAAAACTATGAGATACTACGAAGAGAACAATATAAAGAGATGGTTGGAGAACCTTCGAACATATGTAGAAGAGCCTAGAGCAATAAGAGTCTAGCTTTCATAGTGAGAACAGTAGTAGAATCGTTATTTAGAGATGTTCTAGTATAGACCATCCATAGATGTTTATTCTATGTATTGTTTGATAATCTCTAATAGTTTATCTCTTAGACTTGTTGTAGCTGTTGGTGTTATCAGTACTAGATCAACATCATCGTATAGTCCATTTAAACTCATCTCCTCAACTTCTTTTCTCGGTACTTCTTTTGGTGCTAGATTAGGTATTTCAATACCTAGTTCTCTCGATACTATCTCAACAGCTTTCCAGCTATCACTATCCCATCTTAGATAAGCTGCAAAACACCTATAGTAATCCCTAAACTTCTCTATGTACATCCTCAACCTCTTTGCTAATACCTCTATATAGAGCTTCTTTATCTCTGGTGTTTCATACTTTGGATTCCAATCATATGCACAGTAAGGCCAATACTCATCCAGTTCTCGTGGTATCACACCAGCATTAGTAACTATAATTTCATGGACAAGACCTTTAGTTATTAGATCAGCAATAGCTTTCCTGATGAAGTAGTGTATATAGCTTTGACTATATGGTTTACCATAGCTACAGGGTATTATCAATCCAACAACATATCTCTTCTTTGGTTTGTAAACCTCTATAATCTTTTTGAAACCATCCTCAAAATACTTATTGACAAGATACTTAAGACCTACACCACGAAGAAACTCTCTACATACACCAGGATCTATCCAATCAAGTTCTCTCCCATTCCAAATAACATCTAATCTCTCTTCTCTATTATCCATTCTTCACCACCCCAATCAACAAGATCTGTATTCTCTTCAAGAAATTCAGCTAGTGATTTAGAGACAGGTACTTCTCTAGGGTGATGAGGTAGATACTTCCTGTATTTAATAGCTATTACACCATCAAAAAGTTCTCTAAATCTCAAAACACTCTCAACAACCTTCTCCTCTGGAATATACTCGATTCCAAAGAGTACATAGACCCAAAACTCAACAGGCAGTCCAATCTCCTTAACCTTTTCTCTCAATCTATGGATTCTCCATAGCTCTGAATTCGGCATACCCTTAACTAAGAGCTTTTCCCTTATATACTCATCAAATACCTCGAAACCAATTCTAATAATGAGTTTCTTTGGCTCATAGTATCTTAGAAGAGCTTCTATAGAGTTCAACGTTATGTATTCGCTTCTAGATTCAATCTCAAAAATCCTATTCATAGCAAGATCTCTTAATCTTTCAACGGTATCATAGGGTAACTCATGGAAACTACTACCATTGAAAACAGCTATTCTCTCATAGACTTCCTCTCTAAGTATCTTCAAAGCCTCATTAATTATACGTCTATTAGTCTCAATAACATCTCTGATATTCACTGATTGTTCTAGTGCAAAAGGACAAAAAGTACATCTATTCCAAGAACATGGAAAACCCTTTAGTATAACAATTAATCTTTTTCCGAGTTTATCATGGGCTTTGAATACTCCAAGCATTACATCTCACTCTAAATATCTTCAAAACAAACATCTGTATCTTCATTAATACCTGTGTTAACTGAGTCTTTAATTCACCTCTAATAGCCATAACACCTAGATAAACTATTGGTGTATCGAGTAGTGCTATCAATACCTTGACAACGTATTGACCAGCGATTAGATACGGTATCAATGACCATGGAGCAACAGGTTTCCCTAGTACTATAGATGGTATTAAGCCAAAGGCCAAAGTTATGAATATCGCTGTATCTATTAACTGACTAACAATAGTACTAGCATTGTTTCTTAGCCATAGATATCTACCTCTAGTTCTATTCCTCCACCAATGAAAAGCCCATACATCGTGATTCTGACTAATGATATACGCTATCAAGCTAGCTATAACGATGTTAGGTGCAATACCAAAGACCTTGTTGAATACCTCGGAATACTCCTGTTGAAATGGTGCTATAGGCATTGCTATAGCAATAAAGGAGTACAATGGTATGAGAAGCTGAGTTATAAAACCAATAAGAACAGCTGTTTCAGCAGCTTTCTTACCATATACCTCGCCAATGATATCAGTTATAGTGAAAGTCATTGCATATGCAACAACACCCGCTGGAACAAGTAGTAGAACATCACCAAGACTACCTAGTACAGCTACTTTAGCAGCTAGATAGTTAGAAGACGTTAAACTAGCAACAAAAAGCCCTAGCAAAACAAAGTACTTCTTATTGATATCCAACCTTGATCTCACCCTAGATCTCTACATCACTAAGCATAGCTCACCATATATCAGGAAACCAGAGTTTAAAATATTTGACATCTACGTTAAAACACTTGACTAATATCGGACTCTATGACTACTCTATATGGATGGGTAGATACAGCATGGCATCTCCAAAGAAACTTGCTTTAACTCTACCTATACTGATAATAGTGGCAACCATAGTGTTTCTACATCCATTCACAGCATCGATATTCACATCTACATACACCTACACAATCACTATACCTCGTACAA
>CAZUDD010000097.1:0-5876 GCA_964619665.1 uncultured Desulfurococcaceae archaeon
AGTTTAACATTATCTACAAAATCTTCAATTCTAGATCTTATATACTCAACAACTCTTTTTTCACATAGGGTACCGCTAGTACATTCGCCATATACAGAGAGGATCTTGGCTATAGCTAGTACTTGAGATATTAGAGAATGAGGGTCCACGACGCCTCCCTTCATCACAGATAAAAGATTTTTCAGTCCCGGATCCTGTTGTCATCCCCTATAAGTGATTGTTTTAGGGTTATTAGAGCTATACCCTACAAAGTATAGGTTGAGCTACACAGATACTGTTTGTAGATTCACTATGTCGAGTAGTAGAGAGTTGAAGACGTCCCTAATAGCTATAATGCTGGTACTTCACGATGAGGCTATATTTAACCGAAGAGAATGTATTGATATCTCTAAGCTATTCTCTAAGACCTTGATAGGTAAAGACAATGTCCTAAAGATAATAGATGAGCTTGTAGATCTAGGTTTTGTTAAAGTTGAAGGAAATCGTGTATGTATTACCAAAACAGGTATTGAAGTTATGGAGAAGATTAGGTGGCATAAGAAGTTGAGCTAAATCGAGTAACTACATAGTATGCTATTGTTAAGGTTATAAGGCTAGAAATAGTGAAGATTATCATGCTTATAGCGAAATCTATAGATTTTGCACCACATAAACTCATTCTCACAATAAGCATTGTGATTCCAATGATCATAGGTAATAAGCTTACAAATGAGTTATAGATAATTGAGGTTTTATCAGGTGGTGTAGAAGTTCTTGAAATTCTCAAAAGAATTAGTGTAGATATAAAACCAGAAATTGATCCAAGCATTATTGAGTACTCAGCACTATGAACATGAATCATCATCGCTATAGACCCTTAGTCCTACTCTATATATGGTATTGCTTAACCCTATTAATGTTCTCATAATCAATCAAGATTACTTTGATACTCTGTTATGTGGTAATCAATGCTTTTCTTCTTCTTCAATGTGTTTAGCATATGCTTCTGCTGTTAAAAGATCTTTCAATTCATCTCTATTAATTATTTTCACTCTTGCTATCCATCCATCTCCATAGGGATCTCTATTCATTAACTCTGGTTCATCTTTTAATCTTTCATTAACTTCTATGACTTTTATCGATACGGGTGCATATACATCTTCAACACTTTTTATCGATTCAACAACACCTATAGAAGAACCCTTAGTGTACTCTTTACCTAGTTCAGGCAGCTCTATACCAACGATATTTCGTAGTTTTTGTTGTGCATAATCAGTTATTCCTATATAGGCTTCATCGTTTAAGACTTTGATCCATTCATGTGTTTTTGTGTATAGTCTGTCTTTGAGAACTCTATACTTATTTAATACGAGTATTTCACTCATGTTTTTCTCACCAAACAGCATATATACGTGATAGTTTGCACATATTAGAGTGTTTAAGGAGTAATCGTAGATATGCTTTGTAGAGTATGTGTGTATGAACTTAATACTGATCTAGATCTTGATGTGTGTTCTGGATCTTATAGCTATTCACAGTCAATACTAGGTGATTATCATTGAGTAGACCAAAGATTATCTTTGGTATTGTTGATAACAGAATCCATCTATGGAATTATCTACCACAGATTGAGGTTATGATAAACAACATCAGATGGCGTTGGTCAAGACCACCAGCTTTTCGTGTATGGGTTGATTCTGGTGGATACCAAATAATGAAGAAGAATTTAAAGATTTCACTTCAACAGGTTTTAGATAGATATCGCAGAATTGATGCCGATATCTACATGAGCTTAGATAAACCACCTTTAACTCTTTGTAGAGCTGATAATGAACTGATAAAATTCAACATAGATAGTTTCGAGTATCTATACTCAAAACTTGAGGATAAAAAGATCGTACCTATAGTTCATTGTTATCCTCTTGATCTACTACATAAAGTGATAGATGTATACTCATCTTACGGTGTAGATATGATTGGTTATGGTGGTGCTGTACCACCAACACTTGGAAGAACTGGTCGTGGTTCTAGAATTCTACCACTCATAGCTTTAGCAATAACTATCAAGAGCTTCAAAAACCATGTTCATGTACTAGGTATTGGTGGTTCATTCTCTATGTACAACGTGTTGAAACCTCTAGGTGTATCATCTATAGACTCAAGTGCCTGGAGAGTAAAGGCTGCTTATGGAAAAATCATTGTTCCAGGTCTTGGAGAACGATATGTTGGTTCAAGATCTATTAGGTTTGGTAAAAAGAGATTAACTGATGAAGAGAAGTCTCTACTAATACTATACTTAGAGAGATCGGGATTTCCATTCATTGAGAATTTAGAGGATATCTTGAAGACTTTTGAGGGTAGAGCTTTTCTGAATGCATGGCTAATGTATCACTATCCAGAGGAGTTTTCTCATAGAAATAGATTCTATTGGTTGAAAAGACTGTGTGAAAAGCTCTCATCTATGAGTCTGAGTGAACTGGAAATTCTCTATGGAGAGGCATACCGTAAGTACGTGGAGTTGAATCTTGGTTCAATAAGCCTTGGGGAGAACTTGTGTGAGGCGTCAACATAGAGTTGTTTTGGCGCCGGGGGCGGGATTTGAACCCGCGCGGGGTATTCCCCCACCGGCTCTCAAGGCCGGCCCCTTAGACCGCTCGGGCACCCCGGCACCATAACATCATATTTTTGTGGGGTCTTAAAGTTTGATCATCTCTATAGTCTTGACATCAATACCTTGTATCCCCATTTTGAAGCTAGTACCTCTACATTCCCAAAAGTTTCTTTCATACATTTCTTAACAGCTTCAACTCCTTTCCTAACAACTAATTGTAGTGTTCCTTTCGATTCTAGGTGTTGTGGAGCTTCAGTAATTATCCTTCTAACAGTATCCATACCAGCAGCTAATGGTGGATTACTATATATGGCATTGAACTTCATATCCTTTACTGGTTCATATAGATCTCCTAGAAGTACTACAACTCTATCATCAACTCTATTCCTTTTAGCATTTCTTCGCGCTAACTTAACAGCTTCTCTATTGATATCCACCATATAGACTTTTAGTCTAGGATTTATCTTAGCTAAGGTTATACCTATAACACCGTAGCCACATCCAAGATCTAGCACTATTCCTTCACTAGGAATTTCAGCTACTTCAAGTAGTAGTTTAGTCCCTCTATCAACTCTATCATAAGAGAATATACCGGGGGCAGTTTCGAATTCTACTGTTACTCCACGTATGAAATCTGATATCAGCATATAGAGACTTTTTCTCTTTGCTGTACTATAGTGCTTTGTGTTACTGTTTTGCAACTACTTCACCAGCTTCTTTAGCTTTCTTCCATGCTCTAGGATAGAGTCCAGGTTCAATGAATACACGAGTAATCTTAACAGCAATACCCTTTTGACTGTTAACAATCTCTTTCGTAGACATAGATGCTTGACCAAGTGCTACAAGTTCACCTTTTAATGTAAATAACGCTACTAGATCACCTCTGGATATACCTTCATGAAGCCTAACAATACCTGGCACAGCTAGTTGTGCTCCATGAGCAATAGCGTCTACAGCTGTATCCTTCAATACGATCTTTGGTAGATTAGCAACAATAAATTCTGCTGGTAGTACCACTTTTCTAAGTAGTGATTCATCTTTACAATGACGCCATAGATAGAGTGCTTCAGCAACTTCATGAAGTGTAACTAAGTTGAAGTCTTCTCTAAAATGACCTGTAGCAGTTCTTCTAAGCTCACGCATATGAGCTTCAACACCTAGAATAAGACCTATATCATGACAGAGCTTTCTTATGTATGTTCCAGATTGACACTGTATCTTGAATAGAACATGTCTTCCCTCAATCTCCAGTATCTGGATATCGTATACATCCCTAGTTCTCAAACTTCTCTTAACTGAAGATCTTAATGGTGGTCTCTGGTATATCCTACCAATAAACTTCTTCATAACCTCAACAACTTTATCTACAGGAACATCTTTGTGTAGCTCCATCAAAGCAACATACTCTTTCCTTGAATGCATAACCAATCCTATAAGTTTAGTTGCACTAGCTAAAGCTACAGGTAACACACCAGTTACCTTTGGATTTCCCCGCCCAGCCCCCGTTAACGGGGGCTGGACTCTAGGGTACCTCCATGACCAGCCTTCTCTATGTTGAACAGCTTTTTAATCCATGCTACAACTTCATGACTTGTAGGCCCAGGAGGCTTATCCAGTACTATCAATCCCTTCCTAATATATCTATCTAGAGGTCTATCCCAAGGTATAGATCCATATCTAGGATCTGTATCTTCTTCTCTAATACTAATCCAATTCCTTGTAATTCCTCCAATACGATCCAGTTCTGCTATGAATTCTAGACCTCTTCTAGTTATATCACTAACCATGAACTTATCACCCAGTATACTCAACTCAAGAGAGTAATATATGGTGAGAAAGCTTAATTACCTATATAGAGTTCTTGTGAAAAACTCTTGTTAGGCTTTCTTGACGAATATCATTGGTGTAGTTCTTATCTTTATACGTTCTTTCATGAATTCTATTAGCCCTGCTTGTTCAAGAGCTTTCAAGACCTCTTCATCACTTGCTCCTTTCGGTATATCGATCTTTTTATCTAGTGGTTCAATATGATTGATATTGCATCGTCTTCTCTTAACACCACTTAAGCTCTTAGGTCCTGTTATCAATACATAGTTTTCATCTATTATATCCACAATAACGCATTTTCTACCAGCTTCTCTACCAGCTATTTTAACACATATTCTACCAACTTCGATTGCTGGCATATCTACCACCAAGCATAGTTCAGATGGTTAGACTAGGGTTATAAGATGTTATAGCTTCTTGACTATCTCTAAGAACTTTACTATGAGTTCAACTATCTCTTCTGGTTTAAGGTTGGCACTATTTATTATCAGGTCAAAGATGCTCATATCATCTATATCGATACCATAGTGTTTCTTGAATCTTATGCGCTCAATCTCTTCGCGAAGTAGAGCATCTCTATAAGCTTCTTCTAGTGAAATACGGTCTCTCTCTGCAATCCTCTTAACTCTAATATCTAGAGGTGCTACTATTGCAATACGCAGATCTGCATAGTCTTTGACTATCCAAGCAGTTAGATGTCCATCCAACACAACGTTTCCACGTAGAGCTTCTTCTCGAGCTTTTTCATCTATTTCTCTATCAATTGATGGATCTTCAAGTGCTTTTAGAGATAAATCAAGAATACTCAGTCCTCTTTCTTGAGCTATTTTACGAAATAGTGATCCTATAGAGATATATCTTAGACCAAGTCTGTTTGCTAATAATCTAGCAACTGTTGATTTACCACTACCTGGAGGTCCACTAATAGCTATGACAAGACTTCTTCTCTTTTCCTTGTCTACCTCTTTCAATGCTAGATACGACCCCTAATTACATCCTTCAAAACCTCTCTTAAACATCTAGGACATAGAATACCTCCAAACATTCTCTCTGGTCTCTTCATAGATTTTGGTAGTTTTCTACGTTCATGATCTTTTATTGGTACACCACTAAGAATAGCACCACAACGACCACATCTCATAGGTGTATTCTTTCTTCTTTCATAATGAACAACAACTCTACCTCCTGGTGTTCTCCTAATAACTCTCTTTAGAGATCTAGATCTATACATAGGTCTAGCCATAGAGTATCACCGGAATCCACAATACTCTGACGCTGAATCAATGCTAGTTATTAAGCCTTTAAAATCTTTAAGCTCTACCTCAAGATACCTGAAGAACTTTCTTTATAGTGTATGAATACCAGGGAGAGAATAGCAGAAATACTGCAAATTGAAGCCATATGGGACTCAGTTCACAGTATCCATTGTATGGATATTCAAAGGGTATAGGTACTATAC
>CAZUDD010000098.1:0-5856 GCA_964619665.1 uncultured Desulfurococcaceae archaeon
GTCTCCATACATAGCTAGCAGTATGAGGGTATCAGCTATAAGTGCTAAAGGATTTAATAGCATGTCTATAATTCCTGAGATGAATAGTGTTATGATTGCTGTAATGGCTAAGGGTATAGAGCTTATACATGTCTTTGGTATTGAGAATCTGAATCCGTAGAGAATAAACGTGTATAGATGGTCAATACATGGAATAGCAATCAGTATACAGAAGGCCTTAACCATTCCCATAAACAGAAATAGCATGTAAACAGTATCTCTACGGTAAACTATGGCTTTCACCAAAATACTCTACGTTCCAATATCCTTTTGAGCTCCCTAGCTTAACACAGAATTCAGTCTAAAGGGATTTTCAGTGGATTTATGCTATGGAATTGAGATCTGCTCCAATAGACCACTTCATCGATGTACTTGATGGCAGACTACTTCACACTCTTAAAAGCTTAGGGTATGGCCATCTAACACCTGTTCAAATATTGAGCTTGAATCCGATACTGCGTGGCGAAAATGTGTTCATAGTCGCACCTACGGGCAGTGGTAAAACAGAAGCTGCCATGATACCAATACTCAACAAACTTCTTAAAGAAGAAACTCCTAGCATGGGCATTCAAATACTCTACATGACACCTCTCAGAGCATTGAATAGAGACTTGTTGATAAGGCTTCAAAAACTTTGTAATGGTGTTGAGTTAACCGTAGGTGTTTGGCATGGCGATACCCCTTACTCTCAACGTAAGAAACTAAGAGAAAATCCTCCTAACATGCTCATAACAACATCTGAAAGTCTACAGATATTGCTTGCAAACAGCTCAATGATTCCTCATCTTTCAAAAGTCAGGTATGTTATTGTAGATGAAGCTCAGGAATTCATCTCAAGTGAACGTGGTGCGGAATTAGCTGTAGCTCTTGAAAGACTTGAAGCTATATCTAGGGGAAGACTTCAAATAATTGCTTTATCAGCATTAATTGGTGATGTCTCTAAAAGTGCTCAATATATCTTTGGTAATAGACCATATAGGGTTGTTGAAGTACCTATCCCCAAAACCTATAGAGTTGTAGTTGATGTACTATACGAAGAGAATGCTGATATACGTGGAAGTCCAGACTATCATGCAGTCTTAGGAATCGATGTTCTAGTTAAGAGGTTAAGAGATCTACTTCAAAGATATAGACAGGGAATTCTCTTCGTAAACACTAGAGATACGGCTGAATACCTAGGTCTTAAGCTAAGTGAAAAACTAAAGGATACAACTCCTATCAAGGTGCACCACGGATCTCTTTCTAGAGATATTCGTGAATCTATTGAACGAGATCTTAAAGAAGGTAGACTAAGACTTGTGGTAGCTACATCGAGTCTTGAACTTGGAATTGATATAGGATCTATGGATTTTGTGGTTCAGTATATGTCGCCACGTCAAGTGAATAGACTTGTTCAGAGAATAGGTCGTTCTGGTCATGGTCTAGATCTTGAATCTCGTGGCTATGTGTATACACCTCCTCTGATACAGGAGCTATTAGAAGCTGCTGTTATAGGTAGAAGACTCCTAGATCAAAACTATGAAGAATTGACATCACATATAAAGCCTCTAGATGTTTTAGTTCATCAAATTGTTGGTATAGCTCTACAATTTGGGTGTCTAGACGTAGATACGCTGTTCAATATCATTACAAGAGCTAAGCCATTCCATGAACTGTCTAGACAAGATCTAGAGAAAGCACTTGAATTTGCTAATCAGGTAAAGCTTATTAAGTATGAGAATGGAAGGATATGTTCAACAACAAAAGGAAGAATCTACTACTTGACAACCTCTATGATACCAGATACTCGTAGAATTCTTGCAAAGGACATTCTTAGTGGGAGAATCGTAGGTGAGCTAGATGCAGATTTTGTAGTTACGTGTAGTATTGGCGAAGTCATTGTCTTAGGAGGTAGACTATGGAGAATTGTCAGTATAGAGGATGACTATGTTGTTGTAGAGCCTGTCCATATCGAAGAAACTATTAAACTACCTAGATGGTTAGGAGAGAACATTCCGGTACACTATAAAGTTGCAAGAGAAGTGTGTGCATTACTTCGTAGACTTTGTTCTGGAGATAGAGATAAAGTTCTTGAAATCCTAAGCAAATATCCGCTTTCTGATAATGCTAGGAAATTTATATTGAATAACTTTGATGAAGTATGTAAACTGTATCCTAAGGATAATGAGCTTGTTGTAGAGGTATTGAGAACAGGTGAAGGTGTATACATAGCCATATACTCATGTCTAGGTTCAAAAGCTTCTGAAGCATTTGCAAATATCTTAACATATCTATTTAGAGAACACATGGGAATAGAAGTCTCTGCTCGAAGCACTCCAATAGCTGTTCTACTATTTATCCCCATAAACATAGAGTTGAAGTTGATTAAGCAAATCATATCGAGATTAGTCTCATATAGAGATAGGTTGTTAGAGCTTATACACAAGTCTTTAAAGAATTCTCAATTACTGAAGTGGAGAATGGTTTTAGTAGCACGTAAACTTGGTCTAATCGAAAAGGACGTGTGTTTAAGAGATGTATCGAGATATGCTCATGCGTTCGAGAATACTCTAGTTGAGGAAGAAGCATTACGAGAACTCATTACTGAAAGACTTGAACTAAAACCTATTGAGGATCTATTAAATGATTTAGCATCTAGAAAGAAGAGAGTTAGAATTGTCTTGAGGTCTTCACCATCTAGATTCTTAAAAGAAATACTATCACAGCTTGGCGTCTATACAAGATTAGAAGCTATGGCTATACCTCGCGAAGTCTTTATAGAGAATCTATACAGGAGATATGTTGAGAGAAAAGATGTTAGATACTTCTGCTTAATGTGTGGTTATACATGGAGTAGAAGACTAAGAGATAACATTGATATAACGATGCTTAAGACATACTTAACACAGCTGAAAGATCTAAAACCTGTCTGTTCAAGATGTGGCTCTACATATATAACTATAGTTGATAACGATGAACAGCTACATGTCTTAAAGAAAGCTCTTAGATTCATTAAGAGAAAGGGAAGACTTGAAAAATTTGATTTTAATGATGATGAATGGAAAGAATTAGAGCGCTTGAGAAAAATCAGTGAATTAGTAATGGACTATGGTATTGCAGCTGTAATAGCGTTACAAGGTTTTGGTGTTGGACCTGATAATGCTAAGCGGATACTCTCTAAAGCTAAGACCCTTGAAGAACTTCTCCTCAATATCTATGAACAAGAGAAATACTTTCTGCGTATTAGGAAGTTCATATCTAAGTAATTGATAGTAACCTCTTAAAAACTGGTGTTTAGTTAGGGGATCCATGGATATTGCAGCATTTATAAAGGATTTAATAGTTAAGGTTGTAGCTATTGCATGGCTACTCTTCATACTATCATGGATTATAGGATGGGCAATAAAGGGATCTCCTATTCCTATGGGAAAAGCTAGACGTGTAGGTCAAGGACTCATAGAAGATGCTGTTTGGGGTGCATTCTGGGTCGCTCTAGGTTCAACAATATTCTGGTTAATCTCATATATAGCAACGAGTTTAGGAACTTCCTTTCCAGCTCCACCCCAGGTAGAAGTACCATAACGACGATGTTTACACAGGTGTATAGTTTTGGATCTACTCGTCCTAGCATACGATCTGTCGCTACTGACCTTTGTTTTGGGTGCTATGATCTACGGTATTCCAATCCCTATTAGAGGTTTGAAGCGTTGGGGTCCAAGACTTATTGCAGATTCAATCATGGTTAGTATACTCGTATCCTTTTTTACGGTTATTAAGGGATTTGCTGACTACATACTTAGTCTTCTTGGTGGTGATTGGTCTACATTTATAGCTTTTATGTATCTAGATGTAACTACCAGAATTTCAGCTATACTTACAGTCTCTAGTATATCGATGTACTTCAAGATGCTGGGTATAGCACCTCTAACTAGAGTTTTGGGAATGATAGTATCTAAACTGACTTGGTCTACGTACATGGCATTAATACTATTCTTTTATGCACTCTTCATCAAGTATAGTCATACAACGCTAATGATTTTGGGAATACTCTTTATGGCTATACCCTTTAGAATTGCTAGAAATGTAGGAGCTTTCCTCTATTCATTAGCTCTTGTATCGTATGTAATGCTACCTCTATACCCAATGTTTATGAGTACAACGTTTAGACTTGGTGGTATCTCTACATCAACTATATTTATAGAAGGTACAATAACAACGTATACTGGTACATCACTCGATAGTGGATACATTGTACTTCAACTACATGGAAAAGATAACTCTACAAAGAGATTGACACTTCCAGTATATAGCGGTAAATTCTATATAGATCTTAAACCAGATATTCGTAGCATAGATGTTAGAGCTTGGTTATGTGGTCATGAATTCTACACTAATGTTAGTAGCACTCCAATCAATGAATTGAATTGTAGAAATTTGAGTTCTTCAATAATGGTATGTAGATTCAAAGCATATACACAAGGTTTACTCTATTACGATTCTGGATTAACACTGCACCTCTATCCTCATTGTTCGTTGATAAGTATGAATACATCACCACAGTATGTAGTAGCCTTCTTAAACTGTTCTGAAAGAACAAAGTTGTTTATATCACTAGTTAGCTCAATAGATTTACAAAGTGTATTCATTGACAATAAAAGTGTTGTTGTAGAGAAGGAATATTGTTGGTATTGGGAAGATCTTCAGGGATGTACATATACTACGAATATAGATGAAGGCATACATAGTGTAGCCATAGTTATTGAACGTAATGGCGAAGTATTTGAACCTACATCAGTATCTACATCAGTTGAAAGTTTTTCCGAATCTCGCAATATAGTTGAGGCACTTATAACGATATCCTGTAGTATCTATCTATACATTGTTGGTGCACTGCTGTACCTCATAATGATAGTCTCTATCGCTAATGGATTAGCAAGATTTCTTGGTGGTGGAATTAGGTTTAGAATCGTCTAGAGGTGATGAACTTATGCATAGAGTACTGAAGGTATATATAGCATTGATGGTTACTGCCTTCATAGCTCTAGCTCTAAATGGTAGAATATCACTGTTTGATACAATGGCATTCCTATTAGCGTTAGTACTAGCTTTATATCTCTTACGTTTACTAACAACAAAGAAAATTCTAGAAGGATAGTATAGAAGCCTATCAATTACTTCACGATTACCTCCTCTAGTTTATACCAAGAAAGTTTCTCTCTTTGTAAAATAGATTCAAGTTCCTTCTTAACACTGAATAGATTTTCCTCATTTTGAAACCTTACGATTATGTATTTAAATTCAGGTACAACAATACTTGATCCCTGTACTTCAATACTACACCTATTATCGATAGAACATACTCTAGTTATTTCATCTACTATTCTGTTGAGTATACCGTCATCGTAAGTAACAAAGAATACATTTAGCTTTACTCTAGTCATGTACAACACCTGTTTCTGAGTTCGAAACGTTGTGATATAGGTATTTCTAAAAAGAACTTTTTGTATAGTGGTGGTAGAAGCCTTCCTAATGATGATGGGTGCAAACACTGAGATATGATGAAGAGCTATCGTCTGATAGTATCAGGTAGGGGATCCTGTCATCATTGTTCAGCACTCGGCAGAATCATCACGCTATATAATCTTAGCTCTAAACAGTATTTTAAGGTTATTGTGTGGAGAATACTTTGGTGAAGTATATGGGTGGTAGACAGAGAACAAGTTTGTTCATGGGTATAGAGTCTACACATTCACAACAAACTCAACAAAAAGAAGAGAAGAGTAAAGGTAAGAGTAAGAAAAAGAAAAAGTAGTTAACGGTTCAATAAATGTTTTGAAT
>CAZUDD010000099.1:0-5841 GCA_964619665.1 uncultured Desulfurococcaceae archaeon
ACTGTGTACAGAAGATCACTGATAATAGAGGAAATAATTGCTATTGTGTTCAGTATCTACTAGAGTTCATAGAGATAACTATGTCAATGCTCAGTTCATGGAGAGCTCAACCGGGATCCTCCACACATGGTAAAGGTATATAAGGACGGTCCTTATCCAGGTATTGAAAGAGATTATAACGATCTACTGTATTTTGAGGAAGTACATAGTGTCTCAATTTAGATGTGCTATCGTGGTGCGGCTCTACGTACTGTTAATCACATTATTATCATTCTCTTAGACATAGGTTTTCGGAGATACTCCATAAACATCCTTTGAATTAATAGAGTGTACCTCATTATTGTGAGTTGTTATAACTAGCATTCTCTATAACTAATTATCATAGTCTATACAACAGGATAGCTCTAGCCTTTGGTGAAGCCGGTTAGTAAGCATCCTTAATATACCTCAACACTCTTAAAGTCTGTATATACAGAGGAAGTGGATGATGAGTGTACGTCAGAATGAATAGATGATTCACCTGCCCCCAACTGACAATACCTAGTTGTCCAGACGATACTGCTTCTCATGATGATCAAGGGAGCGTCTGAAAAGTGATGATCCCAAGGCTTCGCTGATAAAAAGAGTAAAGGTTTTTGTTATTCTTTAGGTACTTCAACTGGTTTTCCTTCTCTATATGATCTCCAACATGCTTCTGCTATCAACGTAACTTTAAGACCATCTATAGCTGTTATTGGTGGTTCCTTATCCTGGATTACAGAGTCTACAAATGCTTGTAGTTCAGCTATATATGCATCGAAGAATCTCTTTTCAAACCATGGAATACCATAGAATGTTATACCCTGTTCTGTTCCCTGTGCATAGAGATTATCTATGTGTGAACCGACATAGATAGTTCCTTTTTCACCATAGATCTCTGTTCTTAGATCATAGCCAAAAGCACATTTCCTAGTTCCTTGAATATATCCCTGTGCACCATTGACAAACTTGAATAGTATTGATACTGCATCTAGATCTCCAAGCTTTTTAATCTCTTCAAACATGTAGTTACCTCCAACAACATATACTTCACTAATCTCTCCAACAATCCATCTAGCAATATCGAAATCATGAGATAGCTGATCTAGGAATATACCACCGCTTTTACTTGGATCTGCAGCCCATCCTGGTGGTGGTCCTGGATCTCTAGCAATACTGATAAACGATATTACTCTACCTATAGCTCCTTTCTCAACAAGTTCTTTAGCTCTTCTATAACCAGAATCAAATCTCCTCATATAGCCAACCATCAACTTAACCTTTGTTTGATTAATAACATTGATTACTTCTCTAGCTTCACTACTTGTAACTGTCATGGGCTTCTCCACAAAGATATGTTTACCTGCTTTAGCACTCTGAATAATCATATCTTTGTGTAGAAATGTTGGTGTTGCAATAACCACAGCATTGATCTCCTCATCTCTTAAAGCCTTATCCAGATCAGTATAGTATTTAACGCCAAGTCTCTCAGCAGTGCTCTTAGCTAGATCCTCAATTACATCTACAACAGCAACTAGTTTTGCTCTCTCAATTCTAAACCTAAGAAGCTCAGCATGAAGTCTACCAATTCTACCTAAACCAACAACTGCTACTCCAAGAGGTTTTGACATGTACTTCACCTAGTTTTAGAGTATTGACTCTAGGTATAGCTGATATGCTCTGAGTAAAACTGCTTTAGCAGTATAAACAACTTCAAATGGATTTTGACCTTCTTCAGGTTTTACCTCAAAGCTAACTGCACCACGATAACCAATATCATGGAGAACAGCTAGTAATTTAGCAACATCTTTCTCAGTATTTAGTGCTCCTGGTCTATAGAATCCTGGATGCCAATCATATAGCTTATCATCTACTTTCTTAGCACAGCCAATATGTATATGCCCTATGAAATCAGGATAACTCTTCAGTATCTCTGGATCTTCATTTAGTAGTGGTCCATGGCTAAGATCCCACATTATATAGACATTCTTATGAGTTTCTCTAACCTTTTCAATAACCTTTACAGCTAGATCTATAGGTCCTATCAATCTCTTTTTATCCCATTGATAATCGAAAGTCTCTAGGTATACAGGCATTCCATATTTAGAGGCTTCTTCAGCTAGATCTCTAAGAGTTTTGACTAGAGATTCTATAGCACGTTCTTTCTCTGCTTCACTAACATTTGGACCTGAACAAAGTGCAACTGCTTTATAGCCTCTTTCACCAGCTATCCTAATCTCCTTGATAAACTGTTCAACAACGCTTTTTCTCTCAGATTCGTCGAGAGCATTTGGATTTCTACCTCTTACAAGAACTTCTGGTTGTAGTGCTAAAGCAAACTCCTTTTCATCTCTAAACATCTTCAGTTTCTCCCACTCACTATCTCTCATAGGAGCAACTTCTAAGAGATCAAAGTATGGATCTTCAGCTAGCAGTTTTATCTTGTCACCAGCACCTTCATCGCTTTTTAAGAGTTCTGGAAATACCATGAAAGTCACTATACCTATTCTCCATGGGAATCTCGTGATTACCTCAATACCTTTTTTCTTAGTGAATACATAGAGCAAGCTACACAACCTCTACGAAACTAGTTACGGTGAACCAGTATCTAGTTGCTAAGAATTAAGGGTTTTCTGTAGATAGAGCTCTAAAGAGTGTAGCTATACATTACATCAACACAGCATTGCATCTACATCGAGTTCTAAATATAACAGGGTTAATACTATTCATAAACGCTATACTCGCTGAAAATATTTTGTATTATCATCCTCACAACAACGTGGTGACCTTATGCCTAAAGAGAAGATGCTTGCTCTTCTATTAGAAGCAGAGTTTGCACCAAGACCAGGCTATAAGCTAAGCGAAGCTGAGATGAAGACACACAAGGTTAAGGATGGTAATAAGGTTTGGAAGAATCCAAGGATTAGACTCGTTGAAAAGGATGTTCCTAAACCACGTGAAGGAGAGGTACTGATTAGAGTTAGAGCTTGTGGTATCTGTGGTAGTGATGTACATATGGTTGAAACTGATAGCGATGGCTACATGATATATCCTGGACTAACAAGACTACCAGTCGTTATTGGTCATGAGTTCTCTGGTGTTGTTGAAGAGGTTGGTCCTGGTGTAAAGAATGTTAAGCCTGGTGATCTAGTAACATCTGAAGAGATGTTGTGGTGTGGTATCTGCGATATATGTAGATTTGGTTTTGTTAACCACTGTATAAGATTGAATGATCCAGCTGATCTAGAGTTTGGTGAACTAGGCTTTACTCATGATGGTGCTATGGCGGAGTACGTCGTTGTTCATGAAAGGTATGTGTGGAAGATAAACGAGCTTGTTGAGAGGTATGGAAGTGATGAGAAAGCTCTTGAAGCTGGTAGTTTAGTAGAACCAACATCTGTTGCTTATCACGCTATGTTTAATAGAGCTGGTGGATTCAAACCAGGTGCATATGTTGTTGTTTGGGGTGCTGGACCAATAGGTCTTGCAGCTATACAACTAGCTAAAGCAGCTGGAGCAACTAAGGTAATAGCCTTTGAGATAAGCCCAGTTAGGAAAGAGCTTGCTAAAGCTGTTGGAGCAGACTATGTCTTTGACCCAATAGAGCTTAAGCAGAAAGGTATTGAGCCTTGGGAGAAGATACTAGAGGTTACTGGTGGTTATGGAGCTGATATGCATGTAGAAGCAGCTGGAGCACCAACAGCAACATTTCCACAAATGCAGAAAAGCCTTGCTATCGGTGGTAAAGTTGTTTGGATTGGTAGAGCACCAGAAGAAGTACCAATATACTTCGAGATATTCCAGGTTAGAAGAGCACAAGTATTTGGTAGTCAAGGACACTCAGGATGGGGTACCTTCAGAAACGTTATTAGGTTGATGGCAGCAGGAAAAATCGATATGACAAAGATAATAACGAGTAGATTTAAGCTAAGTGAAGCACTACAAGCATTTGAGAAAGCTAAGAAGAGAGAAGATGGAAAGATAACTATAAAGCCATAACCACACTAAGAACTTTCTCTTGATTTTTCACTCTTTCTCTTTTCCTTCATTTTTCTCGGGTTATAGCCTATCCAAAACCGTGAATACAAAAGTAGTTTCCAACTAAAAGCATTTCCATATTCACGAACTAGCTTATCTGCTATTCTATAGAGTTCTTCAGCTTCTTCAAGAGTAAGCTCATCTTTTTCAATAAGCTGTTTTATCTTCTCAAGCTCTTCCTTAGTAATTGGATTAAACGTAATACCCAAGCTAAGAAGTCTACTTAGTTCACGCTTCAATACATCAACAGCTTCTCTACGAAGAACATCTTCATAAGCAAGAAAATCAGTCATAAATTCCTGAGAACACTTAATAGCTTCAATAAGTCTACTAAACTTATTTTCAAGAGATCCCAATCTCTTTTCCACAGCTTCAAGCCTCAACTCAATCCTTTCAAATCGCCTATCAATCTCTCTAAACCTATCATCAATACTCTCAAACCTTCTATCAATTGTTTCGAATTTCTTATCAATTTCTCTAAATCTTATATCGATTTCACTGAATTTCTTACCAAGCCAATAAGCTAGAATAGCAATAGAAACAACAATAGTTGCAATGGATCCTATCAAACTATAGATCCACTCTACTAAAAATCCCCCAAGCTGCTTCTTAGCAAAACTCATAAACTTAACTCCTCAATTCCTAAGCTAAAAACAATAAAGTTGACATAGATATTGGATAGCTAGCTTAAAGAACAATTCAAAGAATGATATAAAGAATGATATTGTGTATCTCAAGTACCAAGACAAACACCTAGCTATGGTTAAGAAAAGAACGGGATATAGTTCAAACACTATTCCGAGGACATATAAAAGCAATTACCATAGTGTGCTATGGTAGTCATGACAGCATCTCTACAAAATTTTGAACATCTCTATGAAGTATATTGCGTATATGATGATTAGGCCCATTCTATCAACCTCTACCTATGAATTATAAGTGTATTAGTACTGTATAAACTATCTAAAATGACTTTGAGTTGTAAAAACATGAAGCAATAATATGTATAAATATCGATCTATCCATAAATTTCTGAAACGCTTTTATCTCCCTGAAAAAAAGTTTGTGGTGTCCCTATGAAGAGGTACTCTCTACTGATTTTAGTCTGCACCATAGTATCGATAATCATTGGCCTAATAGCAATACATCCATATGCATTAAAATACGTCGTCTTGACTACCATTCCAAAGACTCGCTCCACAGTTATAGTACCAAAAACAATAGAGAGTGTTAAGTACAAGATATACCATGGAGTGCCAGTAGACACAGCATCTGAGAGCGATGGTGTTTATCTAATCCTGGTAAACATGGAAAGTCTTGAAACAGACCTCGGCAAGTGGATGCTATATCACGTGTTAACAGAGGATGAAGAGTGGTGGAAAAAGAACTTCTCTGAGAAAGCAGCTAAAGCTGTAAAAACAATAAAGCACTTAGGTAAAGCTTACGACATAGAAACTCTCGCTAGGAAACGTATACGTGTTTCGGTGACAAAGTGGTACTATCATAACCTATATGCTGAGCTAATCGGAGGATGCATTCCGTACGAATCCATACTCATGATCATAGATGGCAAGCTATACTATGCAACAATATCTCACAGTGATTTATGTGTAAAGCAATACCATAAAATACACACATTTGGAGCTCAATTTGATTTAATAGTTATATGGGCTCCATCACAATATAAACCACGACCGGAGGACTTCAAAGGTCTCGAGGGATGGGGTCCACCAGTATATTCAATTGATTGTGGATACGTAAGGAAGCTTTTGGAAATTATAAGAG
>CAZUDD010000100.1:0-5804 GCA_964619665.1 uncultured Desulfurococcaceae archaeon
GAGAATATAAGTAGGTATGGAGTTTGTATAAGGAATATAGGAGGTAAACCCATTGAGCTAGTCTACGAAATAGTTAAAGATTCATCAAATAATGTCATCGGTATTGCTGAACTCAACAACACTATTAAGCCAGGAAATACTCTATGTATAGATACTACTGCATATCCTAAAGCCAAGATACTTAAACTCGTTTCAGCTCTAGGCAATGTATTCACAATTAATCTCAACAATACTATGCTTCAGGGATTAGCTACAATAGGAAGTTCAAAGTATTTTAATGATATCAATATATCAGAAATCGAGAGAATCTTTAATGGCTTAACTGTGTATGCATCACATATACTGGTATATTGTTGTCTAAATCATGAGCTATGGAACGTCACATGTAGAGTCTTTGTAGAGTATATGAATGGTACATCAGTTTATATAGGTAGCTATGATCTACCAAATACGACGTTTTACTACATCGATATTCCCATAGATAGCTATGTATATCTAAGGCTATCTAGATCCTATGTAGCTACAGGAGAAGATAGAATTGATTTTAGAGTCTTTATCTCGAATACCACTGTATTTAGTGTTTACTATGTTATTGGACTTCTCGATATTAGAAAGCTTATAGCTATAACGAGTTCAGATTTCCTAGTATCCTATACCTCATCATCTAAAGCTCTATGCGATAAACTCCTCTACATCTCAACCATAGCACCAGAAGCTTATGACTTAGCCTCGGGATACCATCTATATCCAGTTCTAGTGATAGTGTTGAGAAGACCTTACCAGAGTTTCCATACAGAATTATCTCTATCTACATCTGATGGTGTAGAGGCTATAGATGAATCCTGTAGTAGAGGTGTAGCCATATACAATCTATATGTACTATTTTTAGAGCCTAAGAAAGACATAGAGATTTAGTTGTAGGCGATCTAGATGAACTCGACTACTCTTTACAGTAGTATTGTTGAGCTTATACAGAGACTCTCTATCAAGGAATTTGCTTCTAGGATAGATCATACAATGATAAAACCGAATATAGTTCTAGAAGATATTGTGAAGGTTATTGAGGATACTAAGGATATTGGATTTGCATGCTATGTTGTATCTCCTTCACATGCTCTAGAAATACTCCAAACGTATAGTGATGTACCTATATGTTCTGTAATTGGTTTTCCTATGGGGTATACACCCCATAGAGTCAAAGTTTTGGAAGCTAAGATGTTAGTTGATGCAGGGATTAGAGAAATTGATGTTGTTATGAATATCCAGAAATTTAAGGAGAAACGTTATGAATATGTTGTACAGGAATTAAAGGAGATTGTAGATCTTGCTCATAGTGTTGGAGTCCATGTTAAAGTAATAATAGAGACTTGTCTACTAAATGATGAAGAGAAGAAGAAGGCTTGTGAACTCGTTATAGAATCTGGTGCAGACTATGTGAAGACTTCAACAGGTTTTATGGGTTGCACTACTACACTACATGATGTTTCACTACTTAGAGATGTTTGTAGAGATAGAATTAAGATTAAGGCTTCTGGTGGTATTAGACATGCTGTTGATGCGTTGATGATGCTAGTTTTTGGTGCTGATAGAATTGGTACTAGTAGTGGTGTTTCAATAGTGAGAGAATTCAAGGAGTTAAAGTCTAGATTTAAGTGATAATCCTAGATAAGCGTAGCTGTATTTATAGATATGGTGTTCATGTGGAGCTAAGTACTGTAGAAGCTATTCGTAGAGAGATTGCTAAGAGAAGAAAACCTTCTAGAAGCCTTAGCGGAATAACGATAGTTGCTGTAATGACTGCACCCTACCCATGTCCTCACGGTAGATGTATCTATTGTCCTGGTGGACCAGAGTTTGGTACACCACAGAGTTACTATGGTGATGAACCAGCTCTTATGCGTGCAAAAGCTGTTGGATATCACCCCTATAAGCAGATGATTGTTAGACTTAGCACATATGAAGCTCTTGGACATCCTATAGATAAAGTTGAAGTAATAGTCATGGGCGGTACATTTCTTGCTATGCCTCTAGACTATCAGGAATGGTTTATAACTATGGTATTTGAAGGTGCTAACAACTACCCACAGCCAGAACCACCTAAAGACTACGTAACTCTAGAAGAAGCTCATTTAAAGAATGAAACTGCTAAAGTACGTATTGTCGGTCTCACCATAGAGACTAGACCCGATTGGGCTAAAGAGAAACAGGCAGATGCAATGCTTAGATATGGTGCAACAAAAGTTGAGCTTGGTGTACAGACAATATATGATGATATACTTAAGCGAATTGAGCGTGGTCATAGTGTTAAGGATACTATTGAAGCTACACGAATTTTAAAGGATTGTGGTTTCAAGATAGTCTACCACATAATGCCAGGATTACCAGGAAGTGATTTTGATCGTGATATAGATATGGTTCGAGAAATCTTTGAGAATCCAGATTATAGACCAGATATGTTAAAGATATATCCAACACTCGTTGTTGAAGGTACAAAACTCTATGAAATGTGGAAACGCGGTGAATACAAAGCGTTAACAGATGAAGAAGCTATTGAGCTAATCTCAGAAATGTATAGGTATATACCTAAGTGGGTTCGTATTATGAGAATTCAAAGAGATGTACCAGCACAATTCATTATTGCAGGACCAAGAATGGGTAATCTACGTCAACTTGTTGAGAAAAGAGCTCTTGAAAAAGGGATAAAGATAAATGAGATTAGGTTTAGAGAAGCTGGTCTTAGACTATGGAAAGAAGGAATACTAGTTAAGCCAGAATCCTTAACACTCTATAGAGAGACTTATGAGGCTAGTAATGGTGTTGAAGTCTTTCTAGCATTTGAGGATAGAGAAACTGAGACTATAGTTGGATTTCTTAGACTTAGATATCCATCAGATAAAGCTCACAGAAAAGAAATCGATGGTAAGACAGTGATTGTTCGAGAACTCCATGTATATGGTGTTGAACTAGGTATAGGATGGAGTTCAACTGATACGGCGTATCAACATAGAGGACTAGGAAGAAAACTCATGTTCTTAGCTGAAGAAATAGCTCTGAATGAATTCGATGCTAGGAAAATCCTCGTTATATCTGGTGTTGGTGCTCGTGAATACTATAGAAAACTTGGTTATTATAGACCAAGCGATAGTCCATACATGATAAAATATTTAAGATAGGCTCCCATACTCATGTTAGCTATTTTAGTGGTTTGCATATAGCAATACTATGAAAATGAATTAATCTAGACTATGGTTAGTAGGATCTAATCATACATAAGAAGCCCTTCAACATTGAGACATACATGGGTATATGCCATGAGGAGAGCTCTCATTGTATTATTAGCATCAATCTCAGTGTTGTCAATGCGATCATTCCTATAAACAAGACCAAGTATTTCCACCTTTACGATTTTGAGCTCTACTTTGTCAACAGCTTTAACAAGTCCACGAAGACTCCTATAGACAACTCGAAGATTCCTTATTGATAGAATGCTGTTTTGAGGAGAGATCAGCGATATACCTCACTCACCTAGCTTTCAGATCTAGTATAGTGCTGAGACATCTCATAAGAAGAGTTTTTCGGAGTCGTAGAATCGTCGAACTCAGATCTTAAATACTTCATTTTCGAGGTACTATTCTGGGTGCCTAGATGAGTTTTTCTATAGATGAGATATCTGAAGAACCTAGAGTTGTAGCTAAGCCAATGATGAGATTAGGTGAAGTACTGGGTAAGATGAAGGAAGAACGTGTATGGACTGTACCGGTAGTAGATGATAAGAATAGACTTGTTGGAGTTCTCAGCTATAGATCGATACTATTAAAGGGTGTAGGTAGAGATACCAAGATTTATAGAGTTATGGAACCGCCATACTCTATAAAGAGTGGTACAGTATTCAATGAAGCTGTGGCCAAAATTGTAATGTGGAAAGCACGTGGAGTACCCATAGTCGATGAAAAGAAACACCTCATCTCATTTATAACTAGAGAAAAGATTCTTGAGGTAATGATTTCGAAAAACTTCATACCAAGTATAGAAGCACAGGAAGCTATGAGTACACCTCCAATAACAATTATCCAAAATGAAAGTATTGCTAGAGCTAGATGGCTTATGCTTAGAAGTGGTATATCGAGACTACCTGTACTAGATAGAGAGAATGGAAGAATAGTGGGTGTTATAACGCTTAGAGATATTGCGGAAAGACTATACAATATCAGGATGACTAGGAGAAGAGGTTTTGAATGGATTCAAAGCGAAGAGGAGTTTCTTGCAGCACCTGTAAAAGACTTCATGTCTACTCCACCAATAACAGTGACACCTAGTACAACACTTATAGATGTAGCTAAGACTCTTCTTCAATACAACATCTCTGGAGTACCAGTTGTTCTATGGGATAGAGTTGTAGGTGTTTTGAGTGGTATTGACATTATGAAGAAATACATTGAGAAGCTAATAGAGGTTAGACCATTTGAAGTAAAGATTAGTGAATCTGGAGTAAGTGAAGATCCAATACTTAGACTACAGATAGAGAAACTATTGAACGACTATATATCCAAGATTCAACGATTTATCGATGTTATAGACTTTAAGATGAGTATCAAAGAAGAGACTAAGACAGCTAAAGAAGAGGGTAGACATAGATACAATATCAGAATTAGAATTACAACAAATCTAGGATCTTTCTCTGCTACCGGTATTGGATGGGAAGTACTTACAGCTCTTAGAGATGCACTCGCAAGATTAGAGAAAAGACTACGTAAATATGTTGAGAAGATCCAGACATACAAACCCTTTAAAGGAGTTGACTAGATAGCTATAGATCTTCTTCTAAGTATATCGAATGCCTTTTTAACTAGGTATCTAGATCTTGAAAGTCTATCTCTATCCAATAATCTTAGATAACATGCATATACACTAAGCCAAATTGTCTCAACGAGATCTCTATCCTGAATATCTATGTAATTCTTTGAATAGAGTATAGCTAAACCCAGAATCACATGTTTACATAGACAATATCTGTAGAATATGGGTTCTCGAATACTGTAAACTCTTAGTAGCTTTCTATCAGCTATAGCCGTTGTATATAGTGCATCAGGACAAGAACACTTAAATCTCCATTTAGAGATTTCAACTACATGTATCGATCTATCTATAGATACACCACTAGGAATTCTAACAATATCACCTGTAAGATTCTTAACCAAATGATATGTTGGAAAACCTTTCTCCATAGTTTCGCTTGAGAGAAAAGATATTCTGAAACCCTCAACACCGTGAACAGCGATACCTCTTAATCTAATTCTGAGTTCAGGAAGAATCTTCATAGCAGTTCTAAACCTTCTATTCACAAATTCTCTAAGCTCTAAATCGTTATCAAAATCCTTAGAGATAATGTTGTCGATAACCTTCTTAACCATGATAAGCCTGTTGAATAGTCTATGCACATTGAATACTTTCTCGAAACACTTGTTGTGCTGAAGATTAGTTATACCCACCCTAAAACACCTCTAGAAAACATTCGCTGGAGGGTTTATATCCTAATTATAGTTTCGCTCTGGTTATGTCTGTTTAAACGATCTTTTCTTAGAAGATATTCTACTCTATAAACAGATATATATCCAGATAATGCTAGAGATGATTCGTAATGTATGTAGAGGTGGGATACATATGAGTGCAGCAAGACGTAGTTCTACTGATATTCATACAATAGTTGCTGTAGTTATGCTATCTATAGGTCTTGCAATAGTAGTTCATGGTGCATACACTGCGTATACAGCATTTGAACAAGCTTCACTTCAAGTTCCTGAACT
>CAZUDD010000101.1:0-5751 GCA_964619665.1 uncultured Desulfurococcaceae archaeon
CTAAAGAACTATCGTTTGTATCCAAAAACATATCTAGTATTGAGGGTATGTGTAGAGATCTTGGAAAAGATATGTTGAACGAGGATATCTTGACTAGAATTGAAAGTGCTTTTGACGAGATTCAAAGAGATCTTAAGAAATTTGAAGAGCTGAGTAATAGCATCTATATGGAGGTTAGCTCTAGAATTGAACGAACTATACGTACTAGGATTAAGAGACTTGAAATTGTTAGAAGTCTCTGTCTAAAAACAAAGAGATGTGATATCAGATTACTTGCAGATTTAAATAATGCTAAGAAGATTCTTGAGAGTATGATAAATAGCTGGATCAATATTGAACCTGAAAACCTCGTTAAGATACTTAGGTATGCTGATGAAAAATGTAGCGAAGCAGCTTCTAATACTATTGATGAAAAATTGTATCGAGTCTATGAAGGTATAGCTGAACTAGGTATGGACTCTATAGACTTTGATAAGATCTTGAATAAGTTTAAAGAGAAAATCAGTATTAATGAACTTATCAACATACTATTGGAGCTATATAAACTAGGATTAATCAAGATTAGAGTCTCTATATCCTGAAGATCGATAGAGTTCTATTCTTCAACTCTTTTTAATCCATAGCTAATGATAGCCTCTTTAACATACTCAAGATATCTTTTGAGTTGATATGCTTTTAATCTTCTTGATAGGTTTGAGTTTATGAAGTTTTCGAATAGAAGTTCCTCATTTTCACTTGAATACAGCTCCAGATTTCTATTGTATTCTTCTGGTAGAACACCTCTAAACTCTACATAGTATAGTTTTGCTAATGGCGTTAACAACTCAAATCTAAGAGGTTTCTCTTCCTCTTTTTGAGGAATATTAAGAGATTCTATCAAACACTCTTCAAAAGCTAATAGATCTTCGATTGATACCTTTGTCTCATAATCTTCTAGTTGAGATAATCTCTCAATTAAACTATTTAGCACTTTGAGTACATCTTTATAGTTCTCTATATGCACACCAAAACTTCTTGCAAAATAGTATAGGTTTTCTGCTAAACAAACACTCATAGCTCTCACAAATATACAGCACTACATCAGAATCTCTAACCAACTTAATATCTCTTGAAAACATCGTGACTCATGTTCAATAAATTTGTTTTTATCTCATTACATTTAGAGTTAAAATAATGCTTTTTAATATGCAGTGTATTCTAGTTGACGTGAATACATTATGTTGAGTCGTAGAGTAGTCTTTATAGCTATAGTTTTGATAGTCATAGCTATAGCTATCTATGTCTCTCTAGGTATAGTGTGTGTAGAGAAATCAACGTTGAAGATTCTATGTGCTGGATCTCTAAAGATTCCACTTCAAAAAGTTTCCTCGGTGTTTAGTAGGGTTTATGATGTTGATATCTATGTTGAGGCTCATGGTAGTGTTGATGTTGTTAGATATGTTGTTGAGCTTAAGAAGAAAGCTGATATTGTAGCTGTTGCAGATTATAGGTTAATACCCATGTATATGTATCCAAAGTATAGTAGGTGGTACATAGCTTTTGCAACTAATGAAATAGTAATAGCGTTTACAAATAAGTCTAGATATTATGAGGAAGTTCTTAGAGATCCATCTAAGATATTTGAAGTTCTTCAAAGACCTGATGTAAAGTATGGTTTTTCTGATCCTAATAGAGATCCCTGTGGATATAGATCTGTTGGTGTAATAGCGTTAGCAGCTCTATACTTTAACAATATGTCAATACTACAAAAGCTAGTTATTGAAAAGATACCTGGTTCCAAACTAGAGATCAAAGATAATGAGGTTCATGTGTATATCCCAGCAACATACACACCTAGGAAAAACCTTGTTGTTAGGCCTAAGAGTGTTGATCTTGTAGCTCTTCTAGAAGCTGGGGAACTCGATTATGCATTTGAATATCGTAGTGTTGCTATTCAAAGAGGTCTTCAATTCATAGAGTTACCCCCTGAAATAAATCTTGGCAATCCTTCCAAAGATCAATTCTATAGAAGAGTCGTTATACATATACTCTATGGAACAGAAGACGAGAAAGCCATTCCTATGAAATCCATAGTCTATGGAATAACTGTTCCAGTCAATGCTGAGAATAGAGATCTAGCTATAAAATTCATTGAATTTCTACTTAGTGATAAGAGTAGGAAGATATTTGAGGAATGTGGTCATCCATTTCTTGAAAAACCAATTGGTTATGGAGAGATTCCGAATGAGTTGAGGTCCTATGTTGTTATATCGAAAGAAAAGTATTGAATTGTTTTTAGTATTTGTTGTTGGTGTTACATCTATAGCTATACTGTTTGTGTTAATGCCATTAGCATCTATATTCCTCTTCTTCGATCCATCACTAGCTAACAAAGTTCTGTTTATAGATCCTAATCTTAGTAGTGAAGCTAGATCAGCATTTATAACAGCTTTTGTTGCTGCATCAGTATCTACATTGATTCTCATGGGTATTGGTATACCAACAGCTTATGTGTTAGCGAAAATAGACTTTCCGTTTAAGAGGTTTGTTGAAGGCTTAATAGATGTACCTCTTGTTATTCCACATGCTGTTGCAGGTATAATGATATTGCTTTGTTTTGGTTCTAGAGGTCTTGTTGGTTCCAAGATTGGTATAGGTATTGAGGATAGTTTTTGGGGTATTGTTGCTGTCATGAGCTTTGTATCACTACCGTTAATGGTTGATTCAGTTAAAGCAGGTTTTCGTTTTGTTGATGTATCTCTAGAAGCTGTAGCTAGAACTCTAGGTGCTAATAAGAGACAAGTATTCATGTATATAACTCTACCAATAGCTTTCAGAACAATTATAACAGGAGCTATTCTTTCTTGGGCTAGAGCTATGAGTGAAGTTGGTGCTCTACTCATAGTTGCTTACTATCCAAAAACTATCAATGTATTGATATTAGAATGGTTCAATATCTATGGACTTAGATATGCTGTTGTACTCTCAGTACCACTAATAGTCATAGCCTTACTACTCTTCATAGTTATTAGAGTTCTAGGTGGTAGATCTTGATAGAGATTATCGATTTCTATGTTGAGCTAGGTGGTTTTAGGCTTAGAATAGATAGACTTGTAGTCCACGATAATGAATACCTAGTAGTTCTTGGACCTAGTGGTGCTGGTAAAACAGTTTTTTTACATGCTCTATGCGGTCTTATAAAGCATAGAGGTAAAGTCATTGTTGATAGAGTTGATGTATCTAGTCTACCACCAGAGAAAAGAGGTTTTGTTCTTGTACCACAAAACTTCGCACTTTTTCCACACATGAGAGTATACGACAACATTGCATTTGGACTAAAAATTCGTAGAGTACCACCAGAGATTATCGAGAAAAAAGTTGTTGAAATATCGAGAAAACTAGGTATTGACCATCTACTAGATAGATATCCACATCAACTCTCAGGAGGTGAACAACAAAGAGTTGCTCTCGCAAGAGCACTTGTTGTAGAACCAAAAATGATACTACTAGACGAACCACTAAGTAATCTAGATCCAAAGACAAGACTAGAAGCACTAAATCTATTGAGAGAACTACATAGAAAACTAAGGTTTACAGCTATACACGTAACACACAACTTCATAGAAGCATTAACACTGGGTAACAGGATAGCGTATATAGATAATGGAGAGATAAAAGTTATAGCAACACCAAGAGAATTCATAAAACATCAATGTGCAAAACCATACCTAAAAGAATTAGAACCACTAATCAACACCATAAAGACGTGACGAGTTATAGTTAAAGTTTAGAGATAGCTCACTAAATCTCGAATGAGTTAATACGTCAAGATAGCAAGAATTATAGGTTAGATAGGATAAGTCTTTAGCGTTGGTGTTATGGTATGATTGAGAAAAGTAATGGTTTTGATGATGAGATTCATAGGCTATTGGATAAAGTTCTTGAGGATACTATGAAGTCTATGAGTAGTCGAGATGTGTATCCGTCTACTAGATGTTGTAAGGAACAGGCTTTAATGTCTAGAGTTATTGATGTTGATAACTATTCAACATTTCAGAGAGTATTGTCAATGTGTAGAGCTGTTTTTGTTGAGGTCTATACACCTTATTGTCCATACTGTTTAGCTTTTAGAAGAGTTCTTGAGAAGGTTGCTAAGGAGTATAGTGGTCAAGCACTATTCATAACTGTTAATGCTGAAGAACTACCTGAGATAGCTTATGAATATGGTGTTGCTAATGTACCTACAACTCTAGTGTTTATTGATGGTAGATTAGCTGATAGTCTTGTAGGATACATACCGTATCCATACTTTAAGAACTATGTTGAAGAAGTACTTAGCTATATAGGGTGTTTAGAAGGTCGAGAATAGATTTTCGACGCTAGTCTACCTATAAACGTATTCTCATTGTATATCCTAAGCATATTATCAATAGCTTCATCAAGACCTTTACTAATCACATGTGCTAGAGCTAGATATCCAATAGCTTTAGCATTTGATTCAACAAGCTCTAGATACTTCTTATGGGGTACTGCTAGATAGTAACACATATAGATAGATATATACGATTTTCTGTTGTGGAGTCTTAGTCTAACAGGTAGATAGTTAATTCTTGGATTGAGTTTAGATATAGATATATCGATAAACATATTATCACTATCAAGATTTTCAGCTATACACATCGACAATCCTTCAAGGAATTGCTTTGCATTTTCAACTCTATCACTTGGCACAACAACCATGAACGGTAGTAGTGCTTTAAAGATATCTAGTCTTACATCAAAAACATCTCTAGATATAGCTCTTCTACTACCTCTATACAGAGCTTCTACTATGATTCTTGCAATAGATAGTGGCTCATATATAAAGTAAGCTTTACCATTCTTTGCAATTCCATGGAGCTTAGTCAAGGTGTCTCTATCTATATGGATAGATAGGTTCTTTAATCTTTGATTAACTAGATATCTATTCCTTAGATTAGCATCAATAAGAAGTTCACTGAGACTATCTCTAAAGAGTTTCAGTTTCTCAAAGATGTATTCATTGATATAGATTGAAGGTGAAAACCAAACAGCTTTCTCTCTATACACATAGCTATTACCTGAATAGCTAAGCAGTAATCGGTGTAGATATGCTACGTGTTCAAACATAGTATTGTTATTGATAAAGATGAAAGTAGTTCTATTACTCATAACTATGTCGATTAAGTTCATTAAAGCTTTTGATATATTATCGATTACAAGTATATCCTTTCTACTATAGTCATGCTCTACAATATCTCTATAGTCTTCATGAACAAAATAAATATCGAAACTCTCTTCAGAAGAATTAACAATAACTCTATGTATATCTGTATAGCTGTCTATGAACTCATGCTTTAGTCTATTGTATGGAGATCCTATTAATATCAAGGTCTTGATACCATCTATACTCTTCTTAAGACTCTCTATAACATCTCTATGCACAGAATAGACTGGATTATCAATACCATCGATTAGAACATATCTATCACTAAGCTTATTCTCGTTGATGTACTTGGGCATATCTGAGAACTCAATGAGTTCGATACATCCATTCTCTACATTAATATCGAGCTTTTTCAAGTTGATATCGATATTTGAAGGCTCTACGATAAGTACTTTACCATCGTATGATAGGTCATTGACTAAGTTTACGAGTATCTCATGTCTTTCAGGATATGAATCTACATCTATAATAATCAAGCGTTTTGTATTTTCATCTATATTATGAGTTAAGGATTTAATCTCCTCAAT
>CAZUDD010000102.1:0-4427 GCA_964619665.1 uncultured Desulfurococcaceae archaeon
CTTAGACTATTCTCTTTAGCAGTGCTTACAGGTAAAGCTATACTCATGATATTGGTTCTACTGGTGAGTAAAGGAATCTTTGCAGTTCTAAGAATATTTCTTGGAGAAGGTGTTTTTGATCCAGTGACATCTCTTATTATAGCATTAATTCTAGGAGTTCTCTTTGCATTAGTAATGCTTAAACTAGATGTTATTCTGATGTCTCTTAGAAAGAGGTTCCTGAGAAAATTCCTAAAAATTGAATCACGTAGTCGAATAGGTAAGTTTATTGAGTCTATGGTTAAGTGTATTCTTGGAACAGAATCCGAACATATAGAGTCTGAGGAGAAACCTAAAGACTAGACCATGCTAAACATAACACAAAAACAGTGTTATAGCTCAGCTACGCTCTTTAACTAGCAGCTTATCAATTTGAGAGGCAGCGTTACCTCGTTAGGTAGATACTCATGAAATCCATACTAGTAGTACCATTTGCAACACCACTACATGGAAAAGAATACTATGCTGGTGTTCTTGAAGCATTTAGAAAATTCTTTGAACCCTTCAAAATAGATTTTATGGAGGTTATAGAGAGTGAAGATCAAGCTATTAAAGCTGGTGAAAAATGTCGTAATGTAATACCGATAATCTTGGTATTAACTGGTGGTGTAAGTCCCTTAGTTAAGAAATTTGTGGATACTGCTGATATCGATAAAGCACTAGTACTAGCTCATGGAGAACACAATAGTCTAGCTTCTGCAATATCAATTCGTTCTCGATTAGAGCTTTCTGGAGTATCATCATGGGTATTCACATGCGATACTCCTCATTCTCTTGAGTGTAGTAATGTTGTTTATAAAGTTGCGGTAATTGCTAAAGTTCTTGGAGATATACTAGGATCTAGAATTGCATTTATTGGTGTTGAAGATAAGAGTCCTGAAATTGAGGAGCTCGAAGCTAGAATTGAAGCTCAAACAATTTTAATCAGTATGAACGAATTTCTGGAGAGAATTCAATCTGCACCTCGAAATCTAGTAGAGCATTTCCTAGAAGAGATTAAACAGATAGTAGCTATTGAAATACCTGAAGAAAGACTTGAAGAAGTAGGTCGAATATATGCAGCACTAAGAAATATGTTTGAAGAACTTAAGCTAGATGCTATTGCAGTAAACTGTTTTCCCTATCTAGTAAAGTCTAGATTAACACCATGTCTAGCTCTAGCTCTCCTAAATGCTGAAGGCTATATAGCAGCGTGTGAAGCTGATTCAAAAGCTGTATTCCTGATGATGATATCTAGAGCTTTAACAGGTTTTAGTGGTTGGATTGCTAATGTAGCATCAATATATGGATCTCAGATAATGTTTGCACATTGTACAGCTCCATTGAATATGGTTAAGAATCCTAGATCTATATACCACTTTGAATCAGGATATCCATACTCATTAACAGGAGAACTACTACAGAATGTCTATACCTTTACATCAGTAAGTCCTGACTTTGCATTCATTGCATATGGTCTAGGACGTATTGTGAGAACGGGATTTATGTCTTATACTGCATGTAGAACACAAGCTCTCGTAGAACTAGGTATTGATGGAGATAAATTCATAAACTTAGCACCAACGAATCACCACGTAGCCATACCCGGCGATGTGAGAGAGTACATCAAGATAATAGCGACACTTCTAGATATGGACTATGCAGAGTATACAGAGCTAGCATCTATGTTTTGAATCTAGCAATAATAGATAGCTCGATAATACCTAGTATTGAGGAGATGTATAAGAGGGCTTAACACTTTGTCTCAAATTACTGAATGGTTAAAGTTGTTTAGAATTGGTAATTCGTTAGCAGCTGGTTTAGCTGGTGTTATGGGCTATATTGTATCTGGTGGTTCTAACCTCTTCATCTTGATGTTAGTTTACCTAGTTGTAGTCCTGGTTACTATGGGAGGCAATGCTATTAATGACTATTTTGATCGAGATATCGATGCAATCAATAAACCCTGGAGACCAATACCTAAAGGTGCTATTAGTCCTAGACAAGCAGTATTTGCAGCAATACTCTCTATGTCAATAGGTCTTGTAATTTCGTATGTTCTAAACCTGTTTTGTTTCATAGTAGCACTATTCGCTACAGTATTGCTAATCCTGTATTCATATCGTATAAAGAGAACTGGTATACCAGGAAACATTGTTATAGCACTACTTACAGCGTTATCGATAGTATTTGGAGGTATAGCAGCTGAAAACATATTCCAAACGTTTGTACCAGCTACCTATGCATTTCTTCTAAATCTTGGTAGAGAGTTTATGAAGGGATTAGAGGATATTGAGGGAGATAAAGCATTTGGTGTTAAGACGCTAGCTGTAGTTAAAGGCCCATTCAAAGCATATCTAGTATCATCTATTCTACTCATACTAGTAATAACGATAAGTCCTCTACCTTACATACTCTTCAAATACAACATACTGTATCTAGTACTCGTTATGGCTATAGTCAATCCTAGTATTGTTGCCGCAATAGCTGTTGCACATAAGTTAAAGCCTAGATATGCATGGAAAGCTACAAGAATTTTAAAGATATCAATGTTTGTTGGAATCATAGCATTTCTTCTAGGACGTCTCAATATGGAGAAATTGATATACAATCTGTATTTAATATCGTAGAGAATCTACGATATCTAGATACGCAAATGTTGAACCATCACAATAAAATCCTGGTGTATTTAGGTATTGAAGACCTTCTCTACATGTTTCAAAGATAAGACCTTCCTCTAACACTAACTCTCTAACCATACGAAGTATATTCTCTCTCACTTCTCTATGCATATACATATAGCCATGAATTTTCTCTCCTTTTTCAAGATATAGTTCTCTATATAGATTCCTTAATTCTGGGAATACTTGTAGAACTCTCTTGAAGCTATCACTTCTAGCTTTGAAGGTAGAAGACGTTATCTGTACTGCGCCATAACTAGAACATAGCTTTATCAAAGTCTTAAGATCGTTATAATCATCGTTTATTCCCGGTAATATGGGGTCTATTCGAACGATAACAGGTACACCTTCTCTAGATAGAATCTTGATTACCTTGATTCTCTCTTTTGGAGGTGGAGCAAAAGGTTCTATCTTTCTAGAAATCTCTTCTCTATGTGTTGTTATTGTTATCGCTACAGCAACTCTTCCTATAGCTTTTTTAAGTATATCGATATCTCTTACTACGAGATTACTCTTCGTTGTAATCAAGACTCTAAATCCATTATTTAATAGAATGTTTAGTGCTCTTCTCGTTAAATAGTATTTCTCTTCATAGGGTGGGGTATAAGGATCACTACTATTACTCATCGAGATTAGTGCTCCTGAAGGCAATTTATTTAGATCTTTCAATAATCTCTCAATAAATCTCTTCTTTATTCTAGGATTATAGTGATTAGGTATATAGCTTGTAGCATAGCAATAGATACATCTATGACCACAACCAGTATAGGGACTTAAACTCCATTTTTGAGGACATGTACATAGAGGTGATCTCCAGGGATCAAAAGGCCTTATCAATGTGGTACTAATTCCTGTCTTCACAATACATCACTTTACCATAGAGTTACTGTTATGCCTATGCATTTATAGCTACACTCATTATAAAGCTATTCTACATGGTAAGAACTAAACATGTTTGGTCCTATAGATAGTGGTGAAATATCGACAAATAGCTATCTAATAACCATTGAATATATGGATGGTGTTATCGTTTATAGAAGACTATGGAAAAATTCTAGGGAGTGTATAGTGACAAAGACTATAACTGGAAAGGATGTATCTATTGAGTTTGTGCCTATGTACCCTATATTTATACCTCAATACCTATCCAACTATATTCTCTGTAAGTTTAGGAATTCAATTGTTGTAGCACCTAAATCAAGTATTGAAGTATACTTCTTGTTACCTATTGAATATGCTGTATATGTTAGAACCAGGAAATACTTTGATATTGTTGATGTGTTCTCAGATCATTCCAAGAATAAGTACAGTCTTTATGGACCGATAGAGAAAGGTATTGTAGCTAAATACCTTGAAGTAGTTTCTAGTACTAAAGAATTGAAATTAACTCCTGGTTACGCTCTAACTAAGCTAGTAATAGTTAATAATGTTAATGATTTTGTAGAAGTATCTAGAGTTCTCCTAGACGCTCATCCTCTAAAGCTGTACTATCGTTTAAAGTCGTGGCATGTGTATACTCAGCTATTAAGGCTTGAGATTATTTCAAAGAATACAGCTATAGTATACTATGATAAACCGTTTACTGATAATGTTATAGAGCTTGAAGACCCTGTTATGATTAGACCTCCAAGACTATATAGCAGAACAGATATGTTGTGGGGTCTATAACTTGGGGTTTATAGGCGATGTATACTCGATTATTAAGTTGTCTTTCATAGTAGCTATAGG
>CAZUDD010000102.1:4437-5595 GCA_964619665.1 uncultured Desulfurococcaceae archaeon
CTTTTCATAACGATTATGTGGGCTGTAAGTGCTTTAGGTATAGATATCACTGGTTTTGTTGTTGCTGGTGGTATTATAGGTATCGTACTGGGCTTAGCACTACAACCCGTGTTGTCTAACCTCTTTTCAGGGATATTTCTAATGAGTGAAAAGATTATTGTACCTGGTAGCTATATAGAGATCGATGGTTCTCTAGGTAAAGTTCTAGAAGTTTCCTTGATGTCAACGAAGATACAGCTTCTCGATGGATCTATAATTAGATTACCTAATGCGAAGATATTTGAGTCTAGAATACGGAGTTTAAGTCTTTCACCCGTACTAAGGATAGATTTTGTAGTATCCATAGCTTATAGAGAGAATGCCGAAAAAGCATATGAAGTTATCAAAAAGGTTCTTGATGAGCATCCATATGTACTCGTAGAACCAGCTCCAGAAATCTTTGTTCATAATCTAGGAAGTAGTGGTGTCGAGATACTAGTTCGAGTATGGGTTCCCACAAAAGTTTGGTATGAAGTTAGAAAGGATCTATTGTGGAAGATAAAGAAGAGTATTAGTGATGCAGGTATAGAGATACCTTTCAATCAAGTAGATATATGGTTTAGAACTCCATTAACAGTAATAAGGGAACGTACAATACATTGAAATACATCTACATCTACTAGGATAGAAGATTTTAAAGAAAACAGAAGGAAAGTCTTAGAGTTTTTAATGAACTTAAGAAATCGATGATTTACTCATAGAAGACTTTCATAACATTGAAAGGATTGAAATATTTGAGTATTAGTAATCATGGGTTATATAGCTAAGGTATAGGAACTAGGAATGGTTGTCAATTGTAAAATATATCAAAGGAATACACAATGAAGTTTTACATAGGGTCGAGATTGAAATAAGTACAAGTCCTATATACTTCTTCATATAGAGTTGAGAAGCGTTTTGAGGTGCTTCCCCTAAATTCCTTTCTATGCTTTGTACAGTGTTGAAGAGGTTTTAGCTATTCTAATGAGCCCTATAATCTCTGTAGTGTTTTGAGTTTCTCAAAATGAGCTTAAAGCTCTTTCTAACTTTGTGCTAGCTCAGCTTAGAGATTTCTTTGATGTCTGGTTTTAACACTCTGATGATCTCATTCACAGAGACCTTTACAAGATGATATAGAGA
>CAZUDD010000103.1:0-5584 GCA_964619665.1 uncultured Desulfurococcaceae archaeon
CTACAAATGTTGTCTATGTTTATCTTATAGAGGTACTCTTCATCGACAATGTTTTCTTTCAAAAGTTCCTTCTGTGCTTCTACAATATTCCATGGATAGCTTGAGATACCAGGTCTTTTCGGATCATCTATGAAATCACTTTCAATAAGCATATTGTTAGGAGGCAATTGCCTGAATGCTTCTGCTAGTAATGGTCTTTTACCTGGTAATGTATAGGTGTAGTTATGTTCTAAGCATCTTTTTGCGGTTCTTAAATCAACGTGATGAAAGATAACATTTTCAGTCTTAATACCAATTCTTTTCACTAACCTATCAATGCTATAAACTGTTACATATTCTCCTTGCTCTAGATGTAAATGGACAATACAATCTAAATCTCTAGCTAGTGAAAGACCATATTCCATGATAATCTCATTCAATACAATAAATTCAGGTTTCGTTGTATAGTGAGGTCTACCGATTTCACCAATACCATCTAATTGACCATCCTTTACTAATCTACTAATGAATTTGAGCACATCTATTGCAATTTCTAGAACTTTTTCAGCTTTAACATTCCATTTATTGATTAATTTCTCTACTTCTGCTGGATGAAACCCAGCTAAACATCTAACTTTCAATCCTTTCTCTTTAGCTAGCTGACATTCATTCAATAGAATTTTAATCGATTTTATATGTCCTTCAATTGTTGGTTCAAGACCATAATGTGTTGGTGGTAGAGATACTATAGCCATAAACCAGCCATTAACAGATCTGAATTTCTCTGCAATAGTTTTCATACCAAGTCCATATACAGGATTTGTATGGGTGTGCGCATCTGCAAACATCATATTGCTTTAGACCTTACTAAATGTAATAGGGCTTCACGTATTCTCTGCGAGAGACTATATGTACCTAGACCAGCTTCTAGCAGTCCTTTATTAATTAGTGATCTAATAACAGATTTAGGATCTTGAACTCTGTATAGTGCACGTAGTTCTCTGATCGCTATTATATCACCTACAGAGATGTATTGAAGAAAATACTCGAAGACTTTTCGTTCCTCTTCATTTAATGACATTAGTACTTTTCGTAGCTCTTCATCAACAACCTTAACGAGTTTTTCAAATAATCTCTTCGTACTGACTAGAGACATTCTGCTACTCCATACTATGAAGATGGTATTGGTATGATATATAAGTTAAGAAACGCATAGCTATATGAAAACGAGTTTCAGTTATGTGTAATCCGAATAGTTTATACTTCTGCTAAATGTGAGTAAATAAAATAATAACTAGTTTAAATACTATTTTTAAGACTCCTCAATTACATATAGGTAGAAATATTTATAAACAGAGGCCCCCCGCACATAAGCGGCGTCAGCGATGGCTCAGTTAACTAGAGTGGTTAAAGTATATGGGAAGCATATCGTAGGGGATCTGTATGAGTGTAACGTAGAGAAACTCACAAATACGACTCTACTCGCTAACATTGTTCGTGAAGCTGCAAGAGAAGGTCGCATGACATTACTTGATATTAAGGCTTGGAAGATAGGTCTTGGAGTTAGTGTTATTGGAATTGTTCTTGAAAGCCATATATCAATACACACATGGCCAGAATATGCTTTCGCAACTGTCGATGTCTATTCCTGTGGTGCAAAAACTCAGCCGGAAAAAGCTTTTGAATACATAGTTAAAGCATTAGAGGCAAAAAGAGTTGTTTCTAAAATGTTCTCGCGTAACTATGAAGAAGATGTTCCCCAATTCTAATGATTTGATGTAGGACTTTTTCTGTTCTCAATTTCTTAGAAAGGAGTAGAAAATGGGTAGTCCTCCTCAACTACTATGTCTCTTCATAACATTTAAGGTGTGTATTCAGCAAATTGTGGAGACAGCAGAGATAAAAGGGACCATGTGTGACTAAGTTAGCATTCGAAGAGACGTATATGCCAGATACAACAGTCTTCATAGAGAGATCACTTGCCAAACTCGTTGAGGAAGGTGTTATTAGGGGTAAACTACTTATCCATAGAGAGCTCGTACGTTACTTTGAAGAACTTGCACGAAATGGTAGTGCTGTAGGAATTCTAGGTCTACAGGAATTGGTTAAAGTTAGGGAATTAGCAGAACTTGGTTTAACGATGATTGAGATTGTTGGAGAAGAATCGAATAGAGTATTAGATCAGCAGTATATCGATAGAATAGTACGAGATTATGCATTGAAAAGAGGTGCAAAGCTCATAACACATAATGAAGTACAGGCTATGGTATGTAAAGCCCTTGGAGTAGACGTTCTGTTCATTAAACCTAGGTTAAGAAATGTCTTAACATTCGAGAAGTATTTCGATGATAAGACGATGAGTATTCATCTCAAGGAAGGTGCTAAACCACGTGCTAAGAAAGGAAGACCAGGAGCTTGGGTTTTAGTCGATATTGAAGATAGAGTTCTTACTAGGGAGGAACTTGAATTAATGATTGAAGAAATAGTTGAATATGCAAAAGCTGGTAAAGGATCAATCGAAGTTGAAAGACCTTCTACGATGATTGTTCAGCTTGGTGATTATAGAATCATAATAACAAAACCTCCAGTCAGTAATGGCATTGAAATCACGATAACAAAACCTCTAGTTAAACTAAAACTTGAGGATTATAATCTTCCTGAAAAGCTCATTAGGAGACTTGATGAAAGAGCTGAAGGAATATTAATTGCTGGAGCACCAGGAATGGGTAAAACAACATTTGCTCAGGCTTTAGCTGAATACTATAGTAGAAAGGGTAAGATCGTTAAAACCATAGAATCTCCTAGGGATATGAGGTTAATACCTGAAATATCTCAATACTCAAAATCTTATGCCACATCGGAAGAACTTCACGATCTTTTGCTATTGAGTAGACCAGACTACACGGTATTTGATGAAATGAGAGATGATAATGACTTTAAGCTCTATGTAGATCTTAGATTGGCTGGTATTGGAATGATAGGAGTTGTTCACGCAACTACACCAATAGATGCTATTCAAAGATTCCTAGGAAGAGTTGATCTCGGTATGATACCTAGCATTATTGATACAGTGATCTTCATTGAGAATGGACATGTTACAAAAGTATATGATGTCTCATTAACAGTTAGATTACCCACTGGATTAAGAGAAGCAGAATTAGCAAGACCAGTTGTTGAAGTTAGAGACTTTCTCACAAATGAACTTGAGTATGAAATCTATACCTTTGGTGAAGAAACAATAGTTGTACCAGTTAAAAAGATTAAGAGAAGTAGTATAGAGGCAAGAATAAGCGAAGCCATACGTAAGATAATTCCATTCGCTGAAGTTGAAGTAGAAGGTGAACTAGCTGTAATAAAGATACCACGTATGTACTATTCATCGTCATTAGCTAGAAAATTGAAGAGAATAGAGAAGAAATTATCAAGAGAAGGTATTGGTGTAGAGATAAAATTGATATAGATATTCCATCAACTCAATGGTTTTGAAATAGAGCGCTTTATCTCCTCGATCATATGATCAAGATCTTCAGCTGTACGTATTAACTCCTTATCTACTCTAACATTAGTACCAACAACGTTATTCAATACAAGGTCTAGGGGTATAATCTTCCAGTGTCTTAAGTCACCTATTTTAACAGCCAGATAAGCTCTACCACCAGCTCTTTCAGCAAATTCACGTAGTCTAAACACCTTGTTTAATGGTATATAGAGCGTTTCTACTTTAGTTCTATATTTAACTTCAAAAACAAGTATCGTTCCTTTATACATAGCTACGATATCAGGATAAAAGATTCTCTTTGCTCGAGCTCCGCTTGCTGGTCCTCTAATTACTGCAAATCCTTTTCTCCATAATAATCTAACTAGTTCTCGCTCTATTCTGAAGCCCTTTATTTTAGCCTTATTCTCCTTTAGTTTGCTATCTGCGTCTTGAGCTATATTCACCTTAGTTAAACCCCAACGACATTATGGACATCTGTAAACTTATAAGCCTTCTCCTTCAGAGAGTTTAGCTATGGAACTACCAATGTGTAGTTAATGGTGTAGATCTGAAAATGTAAGGTGTATGGATATTGGAGAACGAGTGTTATATATTCGTTGAAGTTCCACCACCTATGGTAAAAAGACCTAGACTGCTAAAACATGCTGGAGTAGATCAAGGATGGAGAGTAGGTAGGGGATATAGTCTCGATGAACTTAAAGAAGTAGGTCTTTCAGAAAAAGAAGCTCGATACCTAGGAATTCCGGTTGATAAACGAAGAAAAAGTAAACATCAACAAAATGTAGAGAATTTAAAGAAATTCTTGAATGAAATTAGTGAATTATTGAATGCAAAAAGAGCAAAGCCAGCTAGATTCACATCTAAAGGCCCTGTATGTGGAATATAGAGATACTCGATGAGAAATATGATAGTGTGATAAAAAGCTATATCTTTAGAACAATCACATCTTCTAACGGGTGTTGACCCATAGGACTAGATAAAAAGAAAGAGGAACTAAAAAGAGAGATTATAGTGTCCATAGAAGACAATCCAGATCCCTATGTAAAAGCTGCATTTTATGAAGATCCTGATGTAATGAAGATAGTTGAAAGACTGTATAAGCGTTGGGAAGAAAATGAATGCAAAGGAGAACCCTTAGACTATGCAACTATTGAAGAATTAGAGCTCCTCGTTGAGAAGGCTAGACGGTATAGATATATATCGGTAGGCGAATATCTTAGGAAAAAGTTTATGGAGTCTTAGCAGAGCTACATCTAGTTGAAACTAAACTAATTTTCGATGAATACTCTCGTAGAGTCTTAATCAATTCTTCAATAAGTTCTCTACACCTTTCAATGCCCTTCACCACATTGCTCTCCTCTACGTAGAATGAGATGTATATGCGTAGTTTTGGCTCCACTGTTTCAATTCCTTCAGGATGAGATTTGATGTATACGTCGGAATGCTTCTTCATGAAGTCTTTAATTAGAGGAGCAAGTTCTGACTCCATTAGATGTTTTATGAAGATCTCGCCTTCAATTAATACACGATCTCTTATTAACTGAGGTTCTACATATGCTTCAAACATTCTCTCCATCTCTTTTGGAACTCCAGGAAGAGATACTATGATAATTTCACTATTGTCAATTCTATGTTTTAGGAACATTCCAGGTGCAGTTCCAACAGGATTTGGTATTGGCTTTGCTCCTTTAGGCATCTTAGCCATTTTAATTCTCTCCGGAGTTAATGGAGCATCTCCATACTTTCTACGAATTTCATTAAGTGCTTCTTCATTAACTACTAAAGGCAGTCCAAGAAACTTTGCTATGGCTTCAAGGGTTATATCATCAGGCGTTGGACCTAGTCCTCCAGTAGTTATAATGGTATTACATCCAAAGTACTTTATAGACAGGTCTATAGCCTTAGCTATATCGTCGTAGGTATCGCCTACAGTGATAATGGCTCTAACGGTATGGCCGCCTATGCTTAGTTTACGTGCTAAGTAGCTAGCGTTTGTATTAATAATCCTTCCTTGGAGTAGCTCATTCCCTATAGTTAAGATACATATTTTTAGTTCAGACCTACTTTCCTTCATGGTATCTCGCACCGGTAGCTATTGCTAATCGT
>CAZUDD010000104.1:0-5560 GCA_964619665.1 uncultured Desulfurococcaceae archaeon
CAGGATGAACAACCTCCTTATCAAGAACAATACCATAAACAAGCATAGTATCCAACAAACTACCTCCATGCTTCTTAATGATTTGAACGGCATCTAGATCTACATACCATCTATCTCCACGTTTTTCAGCAATCTGTTTAACAGCTTTCACAGCGATCTCTGCTAAGTGATCTCTTGCACCATGTACAGCCTTACTTGTAAGGGCTGATTTAGCTACCATCTTTAGAAGTTCTTCATTCTTTATGTCGACTTCTTCAGCAATTTCTTCAGCTACTTTCACTGCATATTCAAGAGCTTTCTTATATCCTGAAACTACGATTGTTGGATGAAGTCCTCGCTCGAGAAGCTCTTCAGCGTTCTTAAGTAGTTCACCTGCAAATATCACTGCAGTCTTAGTTCCATCACCAGCTTCTTCATCTTGACCCTTAGCTATCTGTACAAGCATTTTAGCAGCTGGATGCTGTACATCCATTTTATCTAGTATTGTAGCACCATCATTAGTTATAGTGACATCACCTAGTGCATCAACAAGCATTTTGTCCATACCTCTAGGTCCGTAGGTTGTCTTGATTATTTCAGCAACCGTTATTGCTGCCATCATATTTGCTCTTAGTGCATCTCTACCAGCTGTTCTTGTTGTACCCTCCTTCAGTATTATTACGGGTATACCTGTTGGTTCATATGTTGGTTGCTGTGCTGCCATATACCCAACACCCATGAGGTGATTAGGAGGGGTTCTATATAAACCTTCATCATACTTTCTATACGTGGAGCAGTTCAAAATAACAGCTTCTGATCAATAAAAAATACTTTTAGGTTTCTACACTAGTATGTTTCGAGGTTAAGGTAGATACTATGGGTAAGGTAAGGATAGGGTTAGTCAAAAGAACAGCAAGGAAACTTCTCTCAACGTACCCTCAGCTATTTAACGAAGACTTTCAGCATAATAAAGAGGTCTTGAAGAAGATACTTCATACACCATCAAAGAAATTAAGAAATCAAATAGCTGGATACATAACACATCTAATTAAACTTCAACGAAAACGTGAAGAAACAAGTAGTGAAACTGGTTAATAGTATGATAAAGATACGATTCTTAGGTTCACTCAAAAATAGGTTAGGTATAGATGAGATAGCTATTGAGATACAACACAAAGCAACACTACTTGAGATAATAAATGAAGTTTCAAAGAGGTATCCCTTAGTTAAAGAAGCCATACTGGATAGTAAGGAAAGGATAAAGCCAGGAATAATCATATTTATCAATGGTGTTGATGCTAATGTTTATGGATCCAATGCTTCTGAGATTCCCATTGAAGATGATAGCACCATAGACATAGTACCTGTAGTGCATGGAGGATAATAGGCAGTGAGTGAATTGAAACCCCATAGAGTCCTATCTTTAATCCTTGTAAAGACTTCATGTATTGAGGAGGTATGTAGAGAGCTTAAGGATATACATCAATCGATTAAGATTCTGAAGATACCGTATATATCTATACCATTGAAAGCATATTTAAACGCACTTCTATCATCGGAAAATGCATTTCATAAAAATAAGAATGTAGCACACAAAGAGGAATACGAAGTCTTTGTTAGACTTCTCGGTGATAGACAAATATCTAGAATACTTCAGAAAATTGAACAATACTCAGATAGATCATGTCTTGTTCTCTCCATTGTCTGTAATAATGGAGAAGTTATTGAAAAGCTCAAAGCCGTATTTGACAGATACAGAGATTGTTTATGTACTGAGAAGATCAGTGAAGATATAATCAAGGACTTATTCAATGTGCAGAATACAGAGCTCATTGACGAGATCTTAAGGAATTTACTGAGTATCTCTGGATGTAGTCCAATCTTAGTACGTGAATAATTCTGCGTACATAAACAAGGTTTTTCAGTACATTAAAGTGTTAACCGATAATTCAAGGTAAGTTTTTATATTTGTCCTCAAGGTGATAGGGTGGGAGGTGTTGCTCTATGCTCTATGAGGAGGAATGGGAAGAAGAGGAGGAATGGTGGGAAGAAGAAGAGTGGGAAGAAGAGGAAGAGTGGTGATAACAGATAGCGATACAAGTATGCATTTTCTAAACATTTATTTAACGATATGTAATTAAGGTTCTAAACCATTTTCTGCCTATGCATAGAGGGTCGTAACTTGGTTTCACGAGTAGCAGTGATAGAGTACGATCTGTGTCATCCAGATAAGTGTGGTACACCATGCATTAGATTTTGTCCTGTAAATTTGACCAGACCCTATAAAGCCATAGAACTTAGCTCAGAACGAAAAGGAAAACCTGTTATTCACGAAGAACTGTGCATAGCCTGTGGTATATGTGTAAAGAAGTGTCCTTACAATGCTATACATGTAGTCAATCTACCAGAAGAAGTTGAAGAAAAGCTAGTACATAGATATGGACCTAATGCTTTTAAATTATATGGAATTCCGATACCAATTAAGGGAAAGATTATAGGAGTCATTGGTAGGAATGGTATTGGTAAAACAACATCTTTAAGAATATTGAGTGGTGAACTATTGCCAAATTTTGGAAAATATGATCAAAAGATATCAGTAGATCAAGTATTAGAAATGTTTAGAGGAACAGAACTCTATGGATATTTTAAAGATCTCTACAATAAGAAGTTGAGAGTTATACACAAGATCCAGTACATAGAGTACATCCCACGGTATATCAAGCAAGGTACTGTTAAAGATATACTTCGAAGAGTTGATGAACGTGGATTAGTAAGAGAAGTCACAGAGATCCTGAACATGGAGAGAATGCTTGATCGCGATGTGAAAGTTCTTAGTGGTGGTGAATTACAGAAACTTGCAATTGCTGCTGCAATTCTAAGACAAGCAGATGTCTATATATTTGATGAACCGACAGCATATCTAGATATACGTGAAAGGCTTAGACTTGCATTAGCATTAAAAGAGTTGCTACCAAACAATGTCTATGTACTTGTTGTGGATCATGACTTGACAACACTAGACTACATTGCCGATTATATTGTTGTAGCTTATGGTGAACCAAGTGTGTACGGTATGTTCTCAAAACTCTATGCTGTTGGTACAGGAATAAACCACTACTTGGAGGGATATCTACCATCGGAGAATATGAGGATAAGAGATGAGAAGATAGTCTTCTATCTACATGAACGTGAAGAAGCTAAAGAGATTACTCGAGAAGGTAGTGTTTATGTAGAATGGAGCAGTATCAAGAAACGTTTAGGTTCATTCCTTCTTGAAACTAGTAGTGGTCGTGCTTACAAAGGTGAAGTAATAGGTATTGTTGGGCCAAATGCTATTGGAAAGACAACCTTTATAAGAATTCTAGCTGGAGAACTAGAGCCTGATGATGGATTCACAACGACAAAATACTTCACAGTTAGTATTAAGCCTCAGTACATTGATAGATCTATGCTTAAATGTGAAACAGTCGAAAACTGTATCTCTAAAGTGAATAAAGATGCCTTAAATCCTTCTCATTGGCTCTTTCACGAAGTTATAAGAAGACTCAACATCGATAGAATTCTTAAGAGGGAAGTTAAGGTCTTAAGTGGTGGTGAACTTCAAAAACTATTCATAGCTCTATGTCTTGTTAAGGATGCAGACATATATCTCTTAGATGAACCTTCAGCTCATATAGATGTAGAGGATAAATTGAATGTAGCTCGTGCTATAAAGAGAACAACTAGAATTAGAAAGGCAATATCTTTTGTAGTTGATCATGATTTGCTAATACTAGACTATGTATCGGATCATGTAATAGCGTTTTGTGGTGAACCTGAAGTACATGGCACTGCATTAAGTCCTCTATCCATATCCACAGCATTGAATGAATTTTTACGGAATCTCAATGTAACGTTTAGAAGAGATCCTAGAACAGGTAGACCAAGAATGAATAAGCCAGGAAGTTACTTAGATAGAATTCAAAAAGCTCGTGGTGAATACATGCCATCTAAACCCATTACAGGTGAGGAACTTAGTAAAGGTTCTTGAATCGTTTATAAGGATTACGTTATAATATTGTTTTAGCGTATAGAGCTTTACACAATGGTTAGTACACATCATTACAACTAAGAAATATTTAGGTCTACTCACAGAACGGTTTTGGGTGCTTTAAAGGTGAGTGGTGAAGAAAAGCCCAAGACAACGATTTCAGTCATTAAGGCTGATATAGGTTCTCTCGCTGGTCACCACGTAGTGCATCCAGATACCATGGCTGCTGCTGCTAGAGTTCTTGCTGAAGCTAAAAGTAAGGGAATACTTGTAGACTACTATGTGACTAATGTTGGCGATGATTTACAGCTCATAATGACTCATAGAAAAGGTGTTGACTCACCAGAAGTACATGAAGTTGCTTGGAGAGCTTTTCAGGAAGCAGCTAAAGTAGCTAAAGAACTAGGTCTTTATGCAGCAGGTCAGGATCTTCTGTCAGATGCATTCTCTGGCAATGTACGAGGTCTAGGTCCAGCGGTAGCTGAGATGGAGATAGTTGAAAGACCTTCTGAACCAATAGTGATATTCATGGCTGATAAGACTGAGCCAGGAGCATTCAACTTACCATTGTTCAGAATCTTCGCAGACCCATTCAATACCGCTGGCTTAGTAATAGATCCAAAGCTACATGATGGATTTAAGTTCGAGATATATGATGTCATGGAAGGAAAGTACGTGATAATGAATGCCCCGGAAGAAATGTATGATATCCTTGCACTAATTGGTACTCCAGGAAGATTCGTTATAAGGAGAATCTATAGAAAGAAAGATGATGAAATAGCAGCTGTTGTAGCTGTTGAAAGATTGAATCTAATAGCTGGTAGATATGTAGGTAAAGATGATCCAGTAGCAATTGTTAGAGCACAATCAGGTTTTCCAGCACTTGGTGAAATACTAGAAGCATTTGCATTTCCACACCTTGTTGCAGGTTGGATGAGAGGTAGCCACTTCGGCCCCTTAATGCCTGTACCTCAAAGATATGCTAAGTGTACAAGATTTGATGGACCACCAAGATTAGTAGCTCTAGGCTTCCAGGTAAAGAATGGTAAGCTTATAGGACCCTCAGATCTATTCGATGATCCAGCATTCGATGAAACAAGAAGACTAGCTCAAGTAATAGCTGACTACATGAGAAGACATGGACCATTCATGCCGCATAGACTAGGACCAGAAGAGATGGAGTATACAACGCTACCACAAGTATTAGAGAAATTGAAAGATAGGTTCGTAGAGGCAAGACTCTACGAAGTTAAAGGACCAAAAGTCAAGACAGAACTATTGTAATTCAATAAATACTGCAAAAACTCTTCAACTTTTTCTTCCTCTTCTTTTTCTAACGATATGGCTCTGTAGGTGAGAAGATGCGTGTACCTGTAATAGCGATTAATTTCAAAGCTTATCCCACAGCATTTGGTGAAAAAGGTCTTTCAATAGCTAAAGCAGCTGAAAGAGTTTGGAGAGAATTAGGAAATGTAGAGATAATCGTGATACCGCCATATACTGAACTACGATTAATACTGAGTAATGTTGAAGTACCAGTGTATGCACAAC
>CAZUDD010000105.1:0-5527 GCA_964619665.1 uncultured Desulfurococcaceae archaeon
GGCTTATATAGTGGGTATCGGGGTGGAGCCCCTCACCTTCATCCGCCCGCTAACGCGGGTGTCGGAGGGTGGCATGTAGCGTAGGTACCTCGGATTTCGAGGTATATATTACTCTATATCGAGTATAGATGGTCTTCTGCACTCTAGAGATTCATAGTCTAGTCGTTGTGATGGGTTTAATTATTTTCATTGTCTGTATATTGGTATGTGAGTTCAATACTCTATTTTTATAGGTTTCCTATGTTTAATCGAGTTCATTATTGCGTGTGCAACTATCAGTGTATTGAGTGCTTCTTCAGCTTTAATTCTAGGTTCTTCTACCCCCCTTATGAGGTTTACAAAGTGTTGTAGTTCATCTCTATATGCTTGAAAGAATCTTTGTTGAAACCAAGATATATTCTCAAATAGTGTTCCGCCAGATGAACTTATTCTCAATTCAGAAGCATATTCCTGACCTATTGATATCTTTCCATTGGAACCATGAATCTCGCACCTGATATCATAACCATAACCTGATTTTCTACTGCCATAAATAAGAGCTTGTTTTCCACGCTCTAACACCATGGTAACTGTGATCGTGTCATAGTCTCCATAATCTCTAAGCTCTTTAACTATGAATGTTTCTCCATGTGCATAAACCTCGACTACTCTTGACTGTAGATACCACATAGCTAAGTCTATATCGTGAGACATTAGATCGAGTACTAGACCTCCACTTAACTTTGGATCTCTTAACCATCCATTTGGTGGTGGTTCAGGATCTTTTGAAATCCCTATATATACTAGGGGTTCACCTATAGTGCCCTCCTCAATAAGATTCTTTGCTTTACTAAACTCTCTATCAAATCTCCTCATATACCCTACAAGAAGAACAACACCATGTCTTCTACAAACCTCAATGGCTTTCCTAGCTTTCTCTACATCTACGTCTATAGGTTTCTCAACAAACACATGCTTATAATTCTCAGCAAAAAACTGTATGAGATCTGCATGAGTATAGCTTGGAGTAGCTATGACAACACCATCAACTTCTCTATCCTTAGCAATCTGCTCTAAGGATTCATAGGCTTTAACACCAAACTGTTTAGCAATAGATTCACATTTAGAACGTGTTCTCGAATAAACACCAACTAGTCTTGTATCTCCGAGAAACTTCTTTACGATCTCTGCATGAACAATACCCATTCTTCCAAGACCAACAACAGCTATACCAACCATAACAAAATCCCGAAATACTATCAATAGCTTATCTCAGTATCTCCAAAATACTGAATACGGTAATCAGTTTTGAGTATAGTGTATACACTAGGTCATAATGGAAGAGACTTCAATGAATTCATAGAATTGCTAAGAAGGTTTAGCATAGAGATCCTTGTTGATATAAGGAGATTCCCTAAATCAAGATTTGAATGGTTTAACAAAGAATTTCTCGAAATATCTCTGCCTAGATATGGTGTAGAATACATCGCTTTAAAGGAACTAGGTGCTCTTGGAATATCCAGAGAAATAGAGCCTCTACCTATCCTCAGTGAATGTACACCATCAAAAACGTACAGAGCATACATAACATACCTCCTGACTAATCCAAAAGCTAAAGAAGCTCTCAATAAACTCATGGATCTTATTAAAAAGAATAGAGTTGTATGTATCATGTGCAGAGAAAGAATTCCTTGGCGATGCCATCGAAAGTATGTCTCGGATATACTAATGGCTAAGGGTTTTAAGGTAATACACATTCTAGACATTTCATCAGTTCAGGAACACAGAAAAACGAGATGTTATGAAATTATCGAGAAACTCATAGATAGATACTCCATATAGAGACTGTTGTTAGTTCATAAAACTTTATTAGACGTATCTACATATCTAGATTAGCGGTTACATAGATATTTTAACATAATCTACTTTATCTATATCCTAGTAATTGAATCTATGTTAGTTCATTTAAGGTAATGGTGATGACCATGAGGTTAGCTATTGTACATCCACATCTAGATGTTAGAGGAGGTTCAGAAAGATTAACGAAGATATTTGTTGAAGAATTACAGGAGAAGTTTGACATAGAATTTAAGATCTTTACTGCAAGAATCGATGTGGAGTGGTTTTCTAAGCTCATGGATAGAGTTGTTATCTATAGAGATATAGATGATTTTAGAGATAAGTTATTGAGTTTCGATCCTGATAATGTCTATGTTGCACTTGTCGATAGTTATTACTGCTATGTATCTAAAACCGCTAAGCCTAGCATAGTTGCGTCTATGTATATACACTTTCCATACGATGAAGAGATAGATCTAAGGAATATCGATGTATATGTCAAGTATCATAGATATCCACATCTAGTTTTCAAATATATCAGCTATATCGATAAATCATTTGCAAACTCTATGAGGACAGCAATGGTAACACAGTTTGTATGGGGTTTAAAACCTATTGTTGTTTATCCATGTATAGACAGAATATTCTTTGATGAGGATATCGATCTAAGTCTCTATAGAGATAATACTGTACTCTATGTAGCTAGATTTACACCATTGAAGAGAGCTGATGCTCTTTTGCTAATGTTTAAGTTGATCAAGGAGGAAGTTCCGAATGCAAGACTTGTTATTGCAGGTTTTGAAGATCTTAGGCATAGAGAATATCTTGATCATGTACTTTCAGTAGCTGATACTATACCCGATGTCGAGGTAGTTGTTTCTCCAAGTGATAGACAGTTGATAAAGCTTTATAGAGAAGCTAAGGTGTATGTTCATCCAAGAGTTGGTGAACACTTTGGTATATCGCCTATAGAGGCGATGAGTCAGGGAGTACCGATAGTTGTTAGAACTCCTTCAGGAATTGGAGAGGTTGTTCAACATGGCTTACAGGGTTTTCTAGCACAAAGTGATTTTGAGATGCTTAGATATACAGTGAAGGTTCTTAGAATGAATTCTAGTGAATGGATTGAGTTCTCGAAGAGAGCATATAGAAAAGCTCAGGAATTTCGACCAGAGATATTCACGAAGAGAATTATCGAGAATCTTATGTAAGTCTCAACTATATGATTTGGCTATAGGTTTAGGTTCTAAGAATTACTTAGGTAGTGTTCTGTGGAGATAATCAGCTATGTTTAGCTGGTTAGAACTATGATTGAGGTTTTAGCACTAGTAATAGCCTTCACTATACTGATACTATTGATAGTTGTGTTCTACTATAGATTTCGTGTTAAGATACTTGAACAGAAATACAATGAGGTAAAGAGAAAGTTGGATTCTCTAAAGACTGAGCTTCGTCGAGAAGTTGAGGATGAGGTTAGGAGAGAATATGAATCGAAGTTTAGACAGTGGCTCTCATACTATGAGGAGAAGATACGTAGAGATGCTATTGAGAGAAGTATAGCTACAATTCTCGGTAAAGTCGGTGAACAGCTAGCTCCAATACTCATATCCCATACTCTAGGTATAGACCCTAGAGATCTAAGATTTCTTGGAAGTCCAGTAGACTATATAGCGTTTAAGGGATTGAGCTCTGGTTATCCCCAAGAAATACTGTTTATAGAGATTAAGACTAGTAGGAACACACCATTAACTGATAGGGAGAAAGCTGTTAAGAAACTCGTTGATGAAAGAAAAGTTAGGTGGATTACCATAAGATTGAAAGAAGAGATTGAGCATTTAGTTAAGAAGGTTATTGAGGAGAAAAGCGAGCTAATACGTTGATAATACTTAATCGTGTTTTGTTGTAGGCTCGATATGTATCAACACTTCGACAACTCTCCTATCTAGAGACTTTATCTTTCTCTCAATTTCTTCGCTAATTCTATGAGCTTCCTCAACACTTTTTGATGGATCTACATGTATTTTCATCTCCACATATATGTATCCACCATAACTTCTAGCCCTTATATCATGAACTTCAGCAACCTCATCTAGAGATCTAGCTATACTCTCTACCTTTTCAACTATATCCTGTTTAATTTCATCTATCAGTGTAGCTATTGATTCACGCATAATTTCAATACCTTCTCTACATATGAACGATGATATCAGAATCGCTGATAGAATATCTACTATCCTGGCAATACCGATATCTATGTATAGCAATACAAAGACAGGTAGAACTGCAAGACCTAGTAGTGCATCTAGTCTATGATGCCATGCATCTGCTCTACATAGAGTCGAACCAGAGTCTCTATGTAGTTTCAATGCATATCTAGCTATGTACTCCTTAACAATGCTAGTAACACATATAACTATAATACCTAGAACTGCATAGTCCATAACAACTATGTATCCCTGTACAAACCTAGTGATAGAGTTCAACGCTATGAATATCGATATCCCTACGAGTGCTAATCCTAGGAATAGTGATAGAATATCAGCTAGTTTTCCATGTCCATAAGGATGCTCTTTATCAGGTGGTTTAGCAGCTGTATAACCACCAACTATAACTATAGTTGATGTAGCTGTGTCAGAGAATGAGTGTATTGCTTCAGCTATCAATGCAGAACTACCTGAGAAAACTCCAACTAATAGCCTAGCTAAAGATACGAATACGTTTACCACTATCGAGACTAGACCTTCTCTTTTCTCAGCCCATCTAGGATCTATGTATTGCATACTGAGTATCACACTGATATACGCAGTATTTTAGAGTGTTTTTAGTTGTTAATCAATGGGTCTGTCATGGATACAGAGGATTGGTATAGAGATTATTTTGATGAGCTGTACTACAGGATATACACTTCATGGCTATCTGAGGATAGGAATAGAGTTGAAGCAGAGTTCATATCTAGAGCTCTCAATGTTAAACCAGGTGCTACTCTTCTTGATGTTGGTTGTGGTTACGCGAGGATAGCTGTATACCTAGCGAAAATGGGTTTCTATGTAGTTTGTGTAGATATTAGCGATTACCTCATGGAGAAAGCTCGTGAAAGAGTTAAGGAGTTTAGTGTTGAGGATAGAGTTGAAATCGTGAAAATGGATATGAGGAAAATGGGATTTAAAGAAGAATTCGATGGTGTTTACAACTTCTTTACAACCTTCGGCTATTTCAGTGATGAAGAGAACGAGAAAGTCCTTGAGGATATGGTAAAAGCACTGAAACCTGGTTCAAGACTCTTGATAGATGTGTTTAACCCCATGATAATTCTAGGAGGTACATACATACGTGCAGCTCTAGGTGCTAAAGCACCTTATACTCGTCGTGTATGGTGGGAAGAAGATGATTTTGTGATACTGGAGGAAATAGATGTTGATCTATTGAACGCTAGATCTATATCGAGAAGATACATCCTGAGAAAACCTTCGATGGAGATGATAGGTGTTAAGATGAGCTCTATTAGGTACTATACGCTACATGAGTTCAAGTCCATGTTTAAGAAATATGGTTTAAAACTTGTGGGTATCTATGGCGATACTCGTGGAGGCGAATATACTCCTACTAGTCAAAGACTAATTGTTGTTGGTGAAAAAAGTTCGTAGATCATAGTGTATTTTAGTAGTGTTGATCTAATTCTTCCTAGCTCTGGGTCTATATGGTGATATAC
>CAZUDD010000106.1:0-5510 GCA_964619665.1 uncultured Desulfurococcaceae archaeon
ACCAATACTAGTCTGCTCAATGAATATCCTAATCATATCCTCTACACGTAGAGAAAGATTTAGTGTTTCATTAACAAACGCAATAATCATCTAGACCACCTTCTACCTCTTCTAAAGGCATAGAATAGCTGTGGACTCATCATAAAGTCTCTACGAGCAGATAAAACCCATCTACTAACAGAAGGTCTAGATATAATTGGTACCCCAAAACTTTTCTTCATCTGTAGAAATCTATAGACAGCAACTGCTGCTAATGCAACTTTCAAAAGAGTATCTCTTTTCGATTCCACAACAGCTTCACTAACAGCTTTTTCCTCCTTCAATTTTCTCTTCTCTTCAATACATTGAAATATCTTGCCAATAACACTAGAGATTCCAACTATAAGACCTAGTACAATAAATGCAGTGGCATAAGCAACAATATTGACCATAGTCAAGACAGTCATATCTAAATTCAAAGTGTTTCACCATAACCATAGGCATAAACAGATAACACTCATATAAGGTTTGCGAACTAAGGATTAGAGACACACAGAATAGTAAATATTGAGATTGAGGTTATAGATCTTTGAACTCTAGCATCAATATAATGCATAGACTTGTAATAGCCATACTATTGCTATTAACTACAGGAATATCAACTGCATATCCTGTTCACAGTGAGAATACTCTATGTGATGAAGCTAAGTCGAAAATGATAGAGATATTCAAGATCTGTGTTGAGCTATATAGAGATCATGTTGATGTATCTAGTATTCTAGATAGACTTAACTATGTAGATAAACTGATTAAATCTGGTCAATGTAGTAAAGCTCTCGATGAATTAGCTGAACTTTCTAACAATGTAAAGATTTTGAAAGAGAACGCATATTCGATCAAGCTAAGATATGAATTAACTAGGTATAGCTTAGTAGCATTTCTACTCTCAATACCAGTACTTGTATACTTCCTTCTACCAAGACTCTATCTCTATATATGGTATAGAACTCATAGGAAATGGATTGTTGAGGGATCAAAGAAATGATTTTAGATGAAGAGGTTTTCGCTGTTATACTAGCTATAACTGTTGTAGCATCTGTTTTTGCTTCAGCAATGATCTTGAGACCTACATCCTATGAGCCATTCATTGCTATAGGACTACTCAACGAAGAATGCAAAATAGGTGAATATCCAAAGATTATCTATGTACATGAAAATGTAACTCTATGTATATTCATAGGCAACTATATGCATAGACCAGTATACTACAAAGTTGTGTTCAAAATAGCTAATGCTAGTACACTACCCACAAACACAACTCCAGCACCAACAAAACCTTTGAAAGAATGGACAGGATTTCTCAACGACAATTCAAATACAACATTCAAAATACACATAGTAATCGATAAACCACCACCATACAGAAATGCAACTCTTGTTTTCGAATTATGGACCTACGATATAGAGAAAGATGAGTGGGTCTATACAGGAAGATGGACTCATCTACATGTTGAAATACGTGAACTAGGTGTTATTCCTTGAAACGATATAGAGATAGAAACATAGATGAATCTAGTCAAACACTAGAAATATTCGTTAAGCAGAGAATTGGTGATATGAAGAGATTTCGAGATATATTTGTCAACTCTAAAAAATTGATGGAGATTTATAGAGCCATTGAGAAGGGAGAGCTAAGGATAAGAGATCCTTCACCACCAAGAGATATTATCGAGTATATGCTTCGATTAGACTACTCATTGTGGTTTTGGACTACAGTATTCTTGATAGCATTGACACTTATCTCTATAGAGCTCTCAGGCTATATACCATTGTTTAAGTATCTACGCTATGTATTGGGATCACTATTTGTACTCTTTATACCTGGTTATGTAACTATAGAAGCTCTCTATCCTAGGAAAAACGATTTAAGTTCACTTGAACGCTTAGCTCTCTCAATTGGTTTATCGCTAGCTATTGTACCGTTGATAGGCTTAATACTAAACTATACACCCTGGGGCATAAGGCTAAACCCTATACTAGTGGCATTGACTCTCTATAGCATAGCTATCGCCATAGTAGCGATTATACGGAAGTATCGCCTGGAGATTTCTTTGAAGACTGTTTTTCGTGTTGTAAGATAGACTCTAACGTCATTTCTATAGATCTAAATCTCCTCAAAACTCTTAACTCAAACCGTTTCATATACAGGATCATAGAAGCCATTACTCCACTTAGTACACCTACAGCTGTGAGAATAGCTCCAATCAATCCCTTAACGTAGTATTTAATACCATGAAATATATAGTGGTACCCTACATACAGATCTATTATGAGACCTGGAATGAGTAGTAGACCTGCTATCAATAGAGTTGTGAATAGTGGATTATATCTCCAAGAAAGTCTAACCATATCAAGGAATATCCTTAAACCATCTTTAATGGGCTTTAATTTCTTACCTCTTGGATCACATCTTTCATAGTATTCTATATCAACTTCAGTAATCTTACCACCAGTAGAAGCTATGTGAGCTACAATCTCTGATTCTATTCCAAATCCACGAGATTCGAAGAACATATCCTGAAGACTCTTAACTTTGACAATGTACATACCAGACAATACATCTCTTAGATTAGTTCCATAGAGTAAGTTGAAGATTTTAGTCAAGACCTTATTACCAAAGGCATTGATTTTAGGCATTGCTTTAGAACTAATAGGTTTTCTAACACCAATTACTAGGTCAGCGTTCTCTAATTTTAGTTTCTCTATAAGCTTGGGAATAGCTTCTGGTGGATAGGTACAGTCTCCATCCATAACAAGCATGTATAGAGTATCGATGTAATTTAAGGCTGTTTTTATAGCCATAGCTTTACCTTTACCTTCTTGAACAACAACCTTAACACCTTTACTCTTAGCAATTTCTACGGTTCTATCTATGCTATGACCATCAACTACAAGAATCTTTTCTCTTGGTATACCTATTCTAAAAAGGCGATCCAGTACTTGACCAATACCTTTCTCTTCATCTTTGACAGGTATAACTATAGTTATATCGCTAAGATCACTAACATCGATGTTTTGATCCATGATCAAACCCTTACAATGAAATCTGAGCTATACCCTATTTAGCACAATAATCTGTATTTAAAAAGAAATTTATGTATAACTAAAAAGGTCAAGATCTATTGACTATATAGACTAGACTAAGAGATAGCATAGCGAGGATGTAGATATTGAGTAGCGATATCATGGTATTGAAAGGAATCTGGAAATCGTATGGAAGTCAAAAAGTTCTGAAGGGAGTTAATCTCGTAGTTAAAGAGGGTGATTTCATAGCTATAAAAGGTCGTTCAGGAGCTGGAAAAACCACGTTGATGAAGATCATGGCGTTGATATTGAAACCCGATAAGGGTAAAGTAGTTTTTCTAGGTAGAGACGTGGATAAGTTTAGTGATTCTATGAGAAGTATGTATAGACTTAAATACATAGGATATATACCGCAATTCTATAATTTGTTATCAGGTCTAACAGCTTACGAAAATATTGAAGCTCCTCTTGTATTCTTAGGAATAAACAAGAGTAAGAGAAAGATGAAGATATATGAAGTTGCAGAAAAACTAGGTATCATAAACATCCTAAACAAGAGAGTTGATGAACTTTCTGGTGGTGAACAACAAAGAGTTGCTATTGCTAGAGCGCTTGTTATAGAGCCAAAGATAATCTTAGCTGATGAACCAACAGCTCATCTTGATGATGAAAGTGCTGAATACGTAAAGGATGCACTTCGATCTATAAGAAAGAATTTCAATACATCTATAGTTATGACAACTGTTGATAGTGATGAAGCGAAGATAGCTGAGAAGATGTATGTTTTGAGGAATGGAAGACTTGAACCCTGTTAATGTCTTGAGAGCTCTATCAATACTTTTAAAAGTGCTTATTCGCAGTGATAAGTTCCATAAGCTCATTACTGGTATAGCTCTAGCTATAGCGGTTTTTCTATCGGTAAAAGCTCTGTTGAATGCATTCACAGATTCAATAACATCGATTGAGTTTGAGTATATTGGAGGAAAATCCTCATATCTATTGCTAGATAATACCACATTGTGTAGATACATAGAAAAGACGTTTAATGATAGTATCATTGTGCTGTACACAGGTGCGATACACAATTCAACACTGAGCATTATAGGAATAGAGAAGTCGTCTCTTAAACGTTTAGGAATAGATACTAAGCTTTGTAATGGTATAACACTAGATAAAGAATATGTTGGTTATTTGAGACTCAACAACAGTACTCTAAGGATATGTCTTTACAATCATAGTAAGTCAGTTGATATACCAAGAGAACTCATTGAAGTTCTTAAACATAGTGTTGTTATTCAGCTAGATTATCTTGAGGGATGTGTGTTCTCCATAAACATGTGTATAGTGTTGTCAACTAACCATAGTATCCTTACTAAAATCTCTAGTATTCTCAATGGCAAAGCAAAAGTGAACTTTGTGAATAGTTCAATACCTGAACTATTTAGGAAAGAGTTGAGAGAACTTGCATTGTTTCTCCATACATGGTCATACATATTTCTATTAATTGCTATAGGAGCTAGTTTTGCTTTATCGTTGAGTATGGCAATAGATATCATGGATCCTCTCAGAATTCTATATCATCAAGGTGTTCCCAAGACAATACTCTATATATCTGCTATACTAGCAATATACGTTATGAATGTCATTGCTGTTGTGATAGGAGCTTCCATAGCAGTACTTATAACACAATTAAGTGCTAGAATAGCCTATGTAACTATGCTTGGAGTATACCTAGAACCTCCATATCTATCGATATACGATATAATCTCAACTCACATAGCTATAGCGCTTATAGTCATAACAGGTTTATCTATAGCTCTACACATCTTGATGAGGTATAGAATCGTTGTTTAGAAGACTAATCATAATCACAAAATCTCTTGGTATAGTATCCATACTGATTGTACTTCTAGCATTGACTCTCGTGAACACAGTTCCATTACTAAACACTATGACTCTTCTTTCAGCCTATAACAACGTTATCCACATTATAGGTGAAGAAGGCTATATACTGTTTAGTCCTGAAGCAAAAACACCAATAACAAGTGTTATTCCAACTACATATGTAGAAGCATTAAATGAATGTGGTTTTGAAGTTTTACCAGAAGTTACTGTATTCGGTTTTGTAAATTCAAAACCCATTATCATCAGAGGAGTAGATATAGAGAAGTTCGTTAAGCACTACAATATCGTGCTACTAAGTAATAGACCATATAGAGAGATAAAGCTCATTGTAGGTTATGAACTAGCTAAAGATCTAGATATCGATATAGATAGCCAAGTAATACTATCGAGTGCTATGAACAATAGATTATTGATATTGAGAGTCGATGCTATAGCATTGAATAAATCTCTAAAAAGTTCCATAGTGGTAGATCTAGACATAGCTAGATATCTAAGGGGATTACCAAACAATAAAATATCGTATATAAGGATACTGAGGATAC
>CAZUDD010000107.1:0-5494 GCA_964619665.1 uncultured Desulfurococcaceae archaeon
TCTATAGAGTTCTTGATCTTTATGGTAAAGATGTAGATGTATACACATACTATAGAGGTATTAAGGAGCTTCCCAATGAACCTAGATATATTGGCTCAAGTTATCGAGAACACTTAGAAAGACTTTTAAAGGATTGTAATCGTATATGCGTTGACGATGAATCTAAATTGAGGAGTATCATCTCAAAAGATTTTGAAACAAAACTAGTCGGAATCAGTGCTGATCTTATAAAGAGAATTAGGAGTATCAAGGACGAAAAAGAGATAGAATTGATTAAGAGAGCCGTAGATATAGCAGAGAAAGCTTTTGAAGAGTTTATACCTAGAATTGATCCTGGTTTGAGTGAACTAGAATTAGCAGGAATTCTAGAAAAGTATTTGAGAGAAATGGGTTCACAAGGATTTGCATTCAGTACTATCGTGGCTATAGGCAAAAACACTTCATATCCTCACTATATACCTAAAGAATCGATTGTATTCACTGGAAGTGAACCCATTCTCATTGATTTTGGTGCCAGGTATATGGGATACGTAAGCGATATAACTAGGATGATTATTCCATCTAAACTCAAACGAGATAAAGAGTTTATGGAAATAGTTGAATGTGTCGAATCAGCTCTGGATAGAGCCCTAGCTCTAATTAGAGAAGGAATTAAAGCTTGTAATGTTGACGCAGAAGCACGTAGATTCATTGAAGAGAAAGGTTACGGTAGATACTTTGTCCATGGTCTAGGCCACGGCTTAGGAGTTGATGTTCATGAAGAACCGCGTATTGCTCCATCAAATGAAGAAGAGTTAATTTCCAATCAGGTATTTACAGTTGAACCTGGAATCTACTTGGCAAATAAGTTTGGTGTTAGAATTGAGGAGGATGTAGTTGTGAAATCTACGTACACACAAATTCTCACGACATTACCTCGAATCATAGAAATTTGATGATCTAGCGTGATTATCATGTTCACAGTGATCTTCACTCATACAGATTTGGACGGTGTCGCATCGGCATCGCTATATATAGCACTATCCAAGGAAGAGCCTCAAAAGTATAGAATACTTTTTATGCAACCGCGAGATCTAGGCACAAATCTGAAGTTTATTATTAGAAAGAGTAGAAATGTACATAAAATAGTAATAATGGATTTAGCACCAAACGAAGACACCTTTGAATCAATATACAAATCACTGGAGATTCTTAGCAAAGAGATTGAGATAGAGTGGTTCGATCATCATCTATGGGATGGAGTATGGCTTGAGAAAATATCTACACTTAGTGATAGAGTAAAGTTATATGTAGATAGAGCTAAATGTACTTGTGGATTAGTATGCGAATACTTTAGCAATCTCTATTGCTCTAACAATCGTAAATCACCTGAACTTGAATATGCTAGAAATCTCGCTGAAATAGTGTGCGATGTCGACCTATGGAGGTTCAATAGATGGGAATCAGCTTTCCTATATAGATATGCTGATTTTAGACGGGATAGCATATGGAAACAGAAAGTGTTGAGACATATACTGTCAAAGATTAGGAATAGAGATGTCGTTGTGGATGAGGAGATAGTAAAATATGTTGAGATGTTCGTTGATAAAGAGTTTAGGGAACTAAATCTTGTAAATCGAAAACAGGTTTGTTATAGAATAGACAATGTATCGATATGTATGTATATGAAGCAAAGTGATGTTGTCTCTTCTAGTATAATAGGTAATTACATTTTGAGTAGGGGTGCTGACATAGCGATAATAATTCATAGAGATTTGAAGGCTTTGAGCTTTAGATCAAAGAAATGTAATGTACAAATACTAGCAAAAGCTTTTGGTGGCGGAGGTCATGAAAAGGCTTCTGGAGCTCCTCTTAAAATGAATAGTATTCAAAGATCTATTCTAAGAATCTTTAGCGGATTCCCGTTCTTGCAAGACCATATTTCGAGGCTTATCATGAAATACCTTTTCAAATTGTTGAGTAAGAAAATACCCTTGGTTAAAGATGCATGTACAGAAAAATATATATAGGTATTGATTTAGCAGCAAAAGAATCTAGATGTAGTGGTATAGCGGTAATAGATACAGAGCTCAGACTTAGCAATATATCATGTCTTTACGAGGACAGCGAGATACTTGAATTCATTAGGGATTTAACAAAAGGATTCGACATCGTAATACTATCCATAGATGCTCCACTTAGACTAGCTAAAGGTTTTCGAGATGTAGATAAAAAGATGGTGCGATTAGGGTATAGAGTATTTCCTCCGAACTTCTCTTTCATGAAGTTCTTAACAAAGAGAGCTATGAGATTACTAAAGAGCCTATTTAAACTAAATATCATTGTATTAGAAACTCATCCCCGAAGTGCCCTATTAAGCTCTAGATGCAATAGTGTTTTTGAATTATTGAAAGTGTATTCCATAGTTGTGCCAGATGAGAAAATGATTGAAATACTACAAAAGTCTAAAGATCTTAGTGATGCTGTGATAGCGGCTATAGTCTCTTTATCATTCGACTTAAACAATGCAGTTCCTGTTTGTGATTATAGGGATTGTATATGGATATTAAAGCCCTTATGCAATGGATAGGAGTCAATGCTACTCTATTTCTTCATCTCTAGGTGCATAAATAAGCACAATACCCTGGAATTTATCTCCATACCATCTCAATTGATCTTGAATAGATTTTCTCCAACTTATATTGATATTGAACTTCCTTCTTGCCCATTCCAGTGATTCTTCAGTTATTTCTCCATTACCCTTGCTGGCCGCTAATCGCAGTAACGCGTCTATCTCGGCATTTGTAAACCAGCGTGTAATGCTAACTATGTAGTCTAGGAGGCCTTCATTGTTGAGCTTTATATTGTATCGTTGCAATACCTTTAATGCAATTCTTTTTCGCATTTCCCTATCAGGATACCCTATCAACACTACCATATCTATTCTTCCTGGTCTAACTATTGCGTAATCAAGGAGATCTGGTGTATTCGTAGTCATTATGACAAGGGGTCTATCACGTTCTTGGAGATATCGTAAGAGTATAGTTATTTCACTTACATGTGTTTCGTGAACTGTTATATGCCTTCCTAAGAGGAAATCAACATCATCTAGAAGTACCATGACATTACTGCTCTTCTTTTTTAGAGTTCTCAAAGTATTTTCAAGAATCTTCTCTGTCATTCCGTACCACATAGATCTGTAGATGCTTGGTCTTATTTCAGCAACTTTTAGATTCAATCCTTGAGCAATAGCTTCTGCGGTAACGCTCTTTCCTACACCTGGTGGACCTGCAATCAGTATTCCTCTAGGAGCATATGATGCTTTCGATAATATTGGATTCAATACAACAATTTCAAGATCTTTTCGTAGTTGTGGCGGTACATCCTCTAAACTCCATTCTGGACTCTTTATCGGTATTCTAACTGTTATTACATCGTGTGCTTCTGGAACCTTAACCTCAATATACTCTAGTTTTCGTAAAGGTAGTAATCTTATCAATATTGTTGAACGTCTACGTATAGGAGCTCTACTTAGCCATGTCATTCGTTGAGATACGTGTAGAGCTGAGTATAGGTATCGCCATACTAAGCGGTATAGCTCTGAAATGGCAGCTCTATTGCTAGTATCAATCCTTTCTTTTCTATCATTAATTATGAGGACAAATATGCTTGTTCTAGGCCATTCAATAGATTTGCGTATAACTAGTGCTGCTGAGACTATAGCTGGCTTATCATCGACATAGTCAATATATGAAACTATACCGCATGTACTTGAACCTCTTCTTCCAAGTCTTTGTAGATAGTCTGGTATTGCTGATAAGGCTAGGATATTTACAGCGTATCCCAACTGTGATGGCTTTAACTTTTCAAAACTTGAACCCATAACCTTAGCTGTCAACATAGAGCCGATTAAGCTATATTGTCGTGTATAGATGTACTTTGAGACTATACTTGCTAATTTCATTGATGCAAAGCTTGGTTTTGTATCCTGAGACTCGAGGATATAGGCTATATAATCTTTAAACTTTGGTGGAGTTATCGATATGACATTGATCCTCGTAAACTGATGACTCAAACTAGATACCCTCTAACCTACTCCACTGAGATTCCGCCTTGTTGTAGCAATTTTAAGTAAGCTGGTCTTAAAGCATCAATGCTTAATTTCTTGATCTATTCACAGTCTTCTGGGCGATAAACATGGTCAAGAGAGTCATTATAATGGGTGCTGGAGGTAGAGACTTCCATAACTTTAATGTCGTATTTAGAAATAATCCAGAATACTATGTAGTAGCATTCACTGCTGCTCAAATTCCAGGAATAGAGTTTAAAAGATATCCAGCAGTATTAGCGGGACCCCGCTATCCAGAAGGTATACCAATTTATCCTGAACATATGTTACCAGAACTTGTAAAGAAATTCCATGTAGATGAAGTTGTACTAAGTTATAGTGATCTAACATATGAAGAGCTTGGTAGAAAAATAGCCCTAGTTTTATCAACAGGAGCTTCATTTAAGCTTCTAGGTCCTAACGAGACAATGCTAGAAAGTACAAAACCTGTTATTGCAGTTACAGCCGTGAAGACAGGAGCTGGAAAAAGCACAGTCTCCAGAGCTGTATCTCGTGAACTTGCATCTAGAAACATAAAGTTTGTCGTAATAAGGCATCCCATGGCATACGGAGATCTAGAACGTATGGTTGTACAAGTATTCACATCGATAGAAGATCTTGATAGATATGGTGTAACAATTGAGGAGAGAGAAGAGTATGAACCTCACCTAAGGCTAGGTGTGCCAGTATTAGCTGGTGTTGATTATGGTAAAGTACTTCTTGAAGCTGAACGTAGAGGAGATGTAATTTTGTGGGATGGAGGAAACAACGACTGGCCCTTTATAAGACCTTGGTATATGTTAACCGTTGCTGATGCTATGAGGCCTGGTCTTGAAATAAGAGCCTATCCAGGTGAAGTAAATGTACGAATGGCAGATGCTGTCATAATAACGAAAATCTCACAAGCAAAAAGGGAAGACATTGAAAGAATTGTTCAAAACGTTAAGGCCATCAATGAAAAAGCTAAAATTGTTAAAGCGGATATGGAAGTCGAAGTAGATAATCCCCATCTAATCGAGGGAAAGAGAGTTGTTGTTATAGAAGATTCACCTTCAGTAACACATGGAGGTCTACCTTATGGAGCAGGGTATGTAGCTGCGAAAAAGTATGGAGCTGAGATAGTTAATCCTAAACCCTATGCTGTTGGCATAATAAAGAGAATGTATGAAGAATATCCACATATGGCTGAAGTAGTTCCAAGTACTGGCTATACGCCAGAACAATTGAGAGATCTAGAGGAAACACTACGTAGAATTGATTGTGATGCTATAGTTCTTGGAACACCAGCGGATATAACAAAATTGATAAGGATTGACAAACCCGTTGTAAGAGTAAGATTTGAATTGAAAATCATTGAAGGACCATCGATAAGAGATTTAGTGAGTGAATTCCTTGAGATAGCTAGAC
>CAZUDD010000108.1:0-5396 GCA_964619665.1 uncultured Desulfurococcaceae archaeon
AAAGTTATGAACTCTTAAACTTGTATAGCTGTACTAACTCTAAACGGGATGAAGAAGCGTTCCAAAACCGATTTGTGAGGAACTTTCGCCCCTCCTGACCATCACCTTATTTCTAGACTCTCTAGCTATAGATACTGGTGGTATCCTATGTTGTTAGAGATTAGATTAGGAGATAAGATGTCCGTTATTGTCAATATCGATCGATACGAGGAATTCTTTGAAGAGAAAATACCCTTTAGCTCTACTGCTAGAGTATGGAAACAAGAGATATACTTTGAGACCCCTATAGTACTAGATGTTGAGAAGCCTATCTATAGAGTTGATAGGGGTAAGGTATACTATTGGAGACCAGGTAAAGCTCTATGTCTATTCTATGGATATAGTCAAATCTATACTGAGGGTATAGAGGTTGGCTATATAGTTGGACCAACACAGAGACTCTACAGTGTAGAGGATGGTTCTAGAGTCTATGTTGAGAAACATGTTGTTGAAGAGAAATTCAGGAATTTTATCGAGGAGCTAGAGCGTCTTGGATATACTGTTGGAACTCAACTTGAAGTTGATGGTTCTAGATCAATTGCTGCAACAAGATACATAGGTAGTACTAGAATAGCGTTTTCAGTATTCGTTGAAGAGTATGGATTTCATATAGAGTCTGAGTCTATTGCTAGATACGATGAATCACTATCATCAATAACACAATTTCTAAAATTGAAGAAGTTGATTGAGAGAGAAACAGAGTTTGCTAGACTAGATGTATCTGAAGATGGATTTGTTGTTGTTACAGCTACTTCACCTAGAGAAAGATTTAGAGATGCCGTTAAAGATCTTGAGAAGAGTATCCAGTTAATACATAGAGAACTAGGTATTGATTGAAGAGAAGATCCGTAGCCAGTTCATCACTTATCAGAAGGGGCGGGATCTAGGGGCACCACATTACTCGATGTTGTTGATGCTTAAAAGTGTTTTGTTTGTATAGAGTTGAAATGCTATGTTTAGAAAGTATAGATGTTATCACGATATAATCTACGATATTTTAAAGGTATTAGCTACTGAAGGTCCTCAAAACATAACAAAGCTATGTATGTATACCCGTATACCTGTTGACAGAGGTTCCAAAATACTATCTCTACTCGAGAGATCAGGTCTAGTTGTATCCTATACAAGAGTTGATGGTGTTAGAGTATACGAGATAACTTCTCGTGGATACGAATATATCGCTATATATGAAGAGCTTTTAAAGCTAATTCAACTCTTTATCGATACTCACAAATTGTGAGTATACCTCAAATACTCTAAGTATAGTGAATGTTCTTGGTGGTGTATGTGGATCAGTATCTCAAGGTTTCTGGAGCAGCTAGTATTGAAGGTGATGTTAAGTATGAACGTGTTTCAGTTTCTGGTGCATTGAGAGTTCGTGGATCTTTAGAGGCTAAGGAAGTTGATACTAGTGGTTCTATAGATATCGATGGATCCTTGCAATGTGATGAGTTTAGAGTTAGTGGTTCTGCATCTATAGACAAGAACTTGAAGGCATCTATAGTTGAGGTATCAGGTGCATTAAAAGTTAGAGAATACATTGAATCAAGTGCGTTGAAAGTATTTGGATCTTTAAAATGTGGTAAAATCCATAGTGATGAGATTGAGATTGCTGGTGTACTAGATGTTGAGGAGGCTAAGGCTAAGAAGATTACTGTCCATAAGAGAAGTCGTGTTAGAGGAACTCTCATTGGTAGAGAGGTTAGGATTGGTAGAGATACTGAGGTAGAGAAAGTCTATGGAGATAGAGTTGTTGTTGAAAGAGATGCCGATGTTGATTATGTTGAAGCAAGAGAAGTTACTGTTGAGAGAAATGCCGAGATAGAGTATCTTAGATATGTAGAGAAAGCTGATATTCATCCAGATGCTGAAGTAAGCCATATTGAGAAGATAGAGAAGCTATCTATAGAACTACCGTAGAGTTGTTCTCTATGGGCTTAAGAGTATGGTCGATAAAATTAGGATTAGACCAGCAACAGAAAGCGATATAGATGATATAATAGCTATAAACATAGAGTGTCTACCTGAACACTATCCATTTAGTTTTTGGCTTGAACATATTAGGAGATGGAATAAAGCTTTCTATGTAGCTGAAGTTAATGGTGTTGTTGTTGGCTATGTAATGCCTAGAGTTGAAGAAGGTATAGGATACATAAAACCCATTAGGAGAACTCTAGGTCATATTGTGAGTATTGCTGTTAAGAGAAAGTATAGAAGAAGAGGATTAGCTACAATGATGATGAATGCAACACTACTCGCATTAAAACATGAGTATGGTGTTGAAGAAGTATATCTAGAGGTAAGAGTAAGTAATATAGCAGCTATCAATCTATACAAAAAACTAGGATTCCAGATTGTGAAAACACTATATGCATACTATCTAGATGGAGAAGATGCTTATGTTATGGCAAAAGAAATCTAAACCACTATCTGAATTCGAGTATACCTGGCTTAACAGGTAGACTCTTTAACGTATCTACAATCTCTCTATAGACCTCATCTCTATTCCTACCAATCTCTCTATATAGTCCTAGAGCAACAACATGTCTATGCCTACGACCACGAACATAAACTTCAATAACAATCCTAATACCCTTTGAAACTCTAAGCCTCTCGATATCACTATACCTATACACATAACCACCCTTCTCTCTATACAGACTTTCTAGACCACACACCTCTATATCTATACCCCTCAACCTCTCTAGAGATTCCATAAACTCTCTAGCTTTTCCACTAAGACCAAAAGCAATTAAAGCTAATGGTGATGCTAAAGGAGATAGTATAGATAGTGCACCACTACCAACTTCACGAATATTCCTCAAATAAACAACAAATTCATCAGTAAATACAAGAAGTGAAAACTCTAAACCACCAAAAAACTTTGCACAAATTATAGGAATAACCAATCGTATTTTTGCCAATACTAAACACCTAGACAAGAAGTATCCATAGACAACACCTATATAACCTTAAGAACCAGAATACGGTCACCTTAATACTCCTTCATCATAGATCAGTAACTCGGACCCTCGATCACCCCAAATAGTATCGCTATTTGAAAACAGGTAATTAGCTCTACAAATTCTAAGAATTCAATGGTTAAGTTCACTCTATTCAAAGTTTAGAACTGGCTGTAAACTAGTAGCTATGTGGAGGTGTGTTGTTGTCTATGAAGTTAAAACTATCTGTGAGTGCACTACTCCTTGGAATGTTGATAGGTTCTCTCATCACAATATCCATAGTAGTTGGTCCAAACATATTCGGTAGAACATTGACAGAACACACTCAATCTCTACAAATATCAACTAGAACTAGCTATATAGCTACAAAACCTAGTACTAAACTCTCTATATCGAAGTATATAACTACAACATTATCGCTAATTCGTGATCTCAACTATATGGGTTGGAAAGGCAGTGAATCACTAATAAAACCACTATCTAAATATCTAGCCATTGCTATCAATGCATCTCAAACATATGTTCACCTAGATCTATACTGGCCATTAGCACAGATAGTACATGAGTATGAGAATCCATTTAAAGCAATACTTCAACACAATAACATCGTTGTTGTTCTTGGAGAAATCATAGGTATAGAGAGTATTAGGCTTAGAGAAAGAGATATGACTGTAGATATTATCTACAAAGTAAAGATAATCGATGTATTGGTGGAATTCAACAAATCGAAAATTCTTGAAGAAACAACAAGAACACCTCCTAAGGAATGTATAGTTTTTGCTAATGGCTCTAGATACTGTATAGACTATAGCACTATCATGGGTAGAGTTGAGAAGATATTGAGTTGTGCTGAACAGCTTAAGAAAGGAGGTGTTATAGAGCTTCAATACCCTGCATGGCTATCGAGAAACACCATGATGAGAATACTCATGAATAGAAGTAGTGTAGAGAATATCACGGTACAGGATATAGCTACGCCATTTCCACTTCCCAATATTGGTAATACCTATATACTCTTCATAAGAGTAACACACAAAGGATTTAGAATTCTCTATGACTATGTATGGGGTCCATACGCATACATAGTGTTAAACAACAGTGTATACTCGTTGAACTACATTGATTATCCTGTAGAATTAAAACCAGAAGAATTCTTCGATGGCTACAACATCTATTGGAGACCATATAGCTATGAAAAACTGAGAGAGATAGCCTTAGAGGTATTTAGTGTTTATGGATTGACCATACAACAATTCATAGATATGCTCAGAGGCTAAACTCTCTATATACATAACCTCGGTCTTTTAACAGACTCGAGGTATGCTCTTCTAATTCTTTTACATGCTTCCTCTAATCTTGAATGATAGACATAGTCTAAAGCTGTACCATATGCATCAGCAATTCTCATTTTCTCAACGATTTCTCTAGAGCTTCCACCTAAGAGTCCTTCAACTAGTAATGCATAGCCATGTACTGCATGCTTAGTTATTCTTGCACCTCCAAGAGATTCTAGAATCTCTATTCTTAGGTTGTTGAGTAGTCTAGAGATCAGATCATTCACGAATTCTTCGTATGCTGTAAGTCTTCCTGAAAGAAGTAGAAGATCAACGTTGAACATCTTAGATACTCCTGTGACTATCGTTGCTATCTGTTGAACCATAGCTTTGTAGGCATCATAACATCTATCAGAGCCTTTCATAGCTTTTCTAAAAGCCTCAACAGTATCTAGAGTATTGCATGACCATAGAACACCACCATAGAATACATCACTGTGTCTCCATAGATTTCCAGCAGCAACAACTTCTAGATCTAGTGGTCTTGCACTAAGCATTTCTGTTGAGAAGCTTGCACCTCCTAAACTCCATCTAATAATGTCGTTCTTAACATATATTAGAGCATTATAGCCATAACCAAGCTTTAATAACAAAAATGTCTTTAATGTCTTTTGTATACCCATTCTATCGAGTTGATAAATCGCTAAAACAGTTACTGCAAGCTTATCAGCTGTACCAAGATCAATCCTGTTGTATTTAGCCCATGGATAGACAGTTAGTAAATGAATAACACCTGGTATGAATATAGATACTGATTCTACAAAACTACAAAGAGCATTTACGATACATGCAAGAGCGTAGTATACCATGGTACCAGGCTCTTTTCGCTTAACACCTTCAACAATATCTTTTTCTCTAGACAACAGCAGTACCTCATATGCAAATCTCTTGGGATCTAAGACATCATAAGAATAGGTTATGGGAACACCATAGCCAGAAGGAGCAACTGTAGCATCAACATCACCAGCATACTTAATGACCGTTAACAGCTTTTTCAGAATGATAAGCAGCTTCCACAGTGTCGATGCTATGCTCCCAAACAACACGACCATCCTCAACA
>CAZUDD010000109.1:0-5376 GCA_964619665.1 uncultured Desulfurococcaceae archaeon
GTTATACATATTGAATATCCACTCAACATCTACGAGCTTTACTATCCCTCTTTCGTACTGCCATATATAGTTGTGGATACAAATAAGAATAGCGTTTCTAAGAAATATGGTGTATGTAAAGATCTCAAGATATCCATTTCAGATAATGGTAAATGGATTGTTGTGAAACACAATGAAAAGTTTTGTCTTGAATATGCTGATTACCTTTTGGGTATATGGTTCAATATTGAGAAGCATCTTAATGCTGTTCAAAACAGCTATTACCGATATATAGTATTGAAGCTCTGCGAAATACATGGTCCTATGGGTATCGCTACGTCTCCTCGAGATGATGTACTTCTATTCATATCAATATTTCTCTCTAGAAACACAGACTATCATAGAAACACAGTTAAATGGATTGATAAACTCCTGACTCTACTTGGTGAAGATATACAGCAAACAGCCTCGATTACTAGAGAGTACATCATGAATAATATTGGTAGGAGTTATCAACTGCAGCAACTACCACAAGCCTTAAATGATTATCTTAAGTATCGCAACAATATACTCAGCTCTACTTCAAGCTATGAAGTTCGGAATAGATTACTAAGAATTCCATGGTGTGGACCTAAGGTTGCTGATGCATATCTACTCCACGTAAAGCTCGATACTAGTTCAGCACCTATAGATAAGAATCTGATTAACTTTATTAGACGATTAAATATCTATTCACGATTCGAAATACCTTCGAAAGAAAAGTGCTTAAAGTATGTAGATTGCAGTCTCTGTCCATATAGACATTCCTGTCTTCGAGCCTTAATAGCTAAAGATTTTGGTATACTTGCTGGTTGGTTTCAAAACATTGTTTATGTTCACGAGAAGCTGTGGTGTAGAAACAAACTTTGTAGTGTTTGTAACTTACGTGATGTATGTGAACATCAATATAGACCAACACTATGAGTATATGTCAAGTAGCAGTTCAACTATTTCTATAATCCTTGACACAACAACCCATGTATCTAGTACATCACGATATATAGAGATTCTCTCATGAGCTAAGGATTTTGTCTCCTCAGAGAAATCACCATGTGGAAAACCACCTATAAAAATACAAGTCTTTATACCTCGTTTAAGGTTCTGTACAATCTTTTCACCTAAATGTGTAATCTTTATGTACAAGCCCTTTTCATCTAACAAGACTATGTATTCAAATTTGTTTTCATCAACAAACTCTTTCAATGTCATTCTTTTATACCATATTAAAGGTCTATCACTATTCGGTGGTACCTTACCTTCAACTAATAGTTGCTCCATTAATCCCAGAAACCTATAATAATGTCTGGGTAGCCTCACAGATTTATCAAAGAATATCAATCTATTGTCTATCGTATGAACGTATATATTAAGAAGACCTACCTTGTTAAGAGGACTAGAGAAAGCATTGAGTAGAGATATATGTACGATATCTGGTCTTCCTCGTTTATGGTGTAGAGGTAGAGTCAGCATAGCTTTGTGATGAACAGATCTATCTAGAATTATTTCCCAGGGCTTTTTACCTCGTCTTCTAGCATGGCGTTTAACTACGGGATGATGCCATATCTCACGAGGTACTAGTTCTAATGCTGATTCCACCAACACCATGTTGAGAGGTTCAATATTGTGAACCTCCATAAAATATCCCATAAACTGATAAACTCTCTTTACTAGCTCTACTCTATGTGTCGGAAAGTTAATATAGATAAGAAAGCAATAGATAGTTCCATGGTTGAAAGCTTTGAGCTATCCTCGATATCGAGAAGTTGATAAACATGAATTAGATGATACCCTTAAAAAGGTTTTTGAAGCTCTGAAAAATCCTCAGGACTTCCATACATATATAAGCTACGACGTTTTGAAACACCCTTTCACTTCATGCACTATTTTAGACAAGGAATCCTTTGAAGAATTGGTAGTGTTAACTGTAAATATTGAAGCGATAGAAGATATCGTTTATGGCAAGTATAGATGTTCCCATGGATGGATTGTTTATGGATATGCTCCTGCAGTAGCCATAGGGTTACCTCAAGCAGAAAAAGGATGGTATCACATAACGCCAACCTATATCAAACCTCTTGAACTAGATGAAAATATAGCTCAAACAATCCTAAAACTATCTAGGGACTTAGCTCAGAGATTCATCTTAGAGATGCTGTACTCAGAGGGACTGATTTAACCTAGGAATACTTCGATCATATTGTTAAGTAGAATTAAGAAGTAAAAATCGTTAATTTTAATTTCTATTTTTGGTTAGTACTGTGTTAAGGTATATTAGTGAGAGTTGTCGGATTGAGCTAGGGAGATCTTCGAATTACAATAAAGGTGCTATTGGATGTCTAGCCCACTACTTAAAATAGAGAACTTGAGAGTATACTACTATTCTCTACGTGGTATCGTCAAAGCTGTAGACAATGTATCTCTTGAAGTAAATCGTGGTGAAGTACTTGGATTAGCTGGAGAGTCAGGTTGTGGAAAATCAACACTAGGATATTCACTTCTAAGACTAGTACCACCTCCAGGAAGAATAATTGGTGGTAGAATACTCTTTGACGGGAATAACATCTTAGAATGGCCAGAAGAAAAAATACGCAGAGAGTACAGATGGAAGAAAGTCAGTATGATATTTCAGGGAGCTATGAACGTACTGAATCCTGTTAAAACTGTTGGTGATCAAATTGCAGAAATATTCCTAGTGCATTTGCCAGACAAATTCACTAAGAAGGAAGCTCTAGAAAAAGCTAAGGAACTATTAGAGATGGTAGGTATAGATCCGAGAAGAGTAAAGAATTATCCCCATGAATTTAGCGGTGGAATGAAGCAGAGAGTAGTAATAGCTATGGCTTTAGCACTGAATCCTGATCTCGTAATAGCTGATGAGCCTACAACAGCTCTAGATGTAGTTGTACAGGCACAGATAATAAACCTATTGAAGAAGCTTAAGAAAGAAAGGAATATGTCTATAATACTGATATCTCACGATCTATCGCTGATCGCTGAGATGTCCGACAAAGTTGCTATAATGTATGCAGGAAAAATTGTTGAATATGGAATCTCAGACTATGTATACAATAATCCATTACATCCATACACGCAAGGACTCATTAGAAGTATACCAAGACTTAAAGGACCAAAAGAGCTTGTATGGATTCCAGGACAACCACCTGATCTAAGAACCCCACCAGCTGGATGTAGATTCCATCCAAGATGTTCACACGCAACAGATCTCTGTAGAAAAGAGGAACCTCCAATGATTGAGGTAGAGCCTAACCATTCTGTAGCTTGTTGGCTTTACGCAAAGAAGTAGTTTATATTGGGGTGGACCTCTATGCCTCGAAAACGAAAGTATGATCGTGAACATATAGCTGAACTAGCAGAAAAAACTCTTAAAGAGCTTAAAGCTCCAGATGATGTCGTCTTAGTATCACTTCACCTTAAGAAGTATTTCCCTCTACGACGTACATTAACAGAGATATTAACAGGTAGAAGAAGAATCGTTAAAGCTGTAGACGATGTCACATTCTATGTAAGAGAAGGAGAAATTTTCTGTGTTGCTGGTGAATCTGGCTGTGGTAAAACTACTCTTGGTAGAACACTAATTGGGCTGCTCGATATAACTGCTGGATACGTCCTCTACAAACCTAGGAAGGAAATCGCAGATGCACTAATGGAACTAGGATTTGAACCTGTGTACAAAAACTTCTTCCTCATGAATGAGGTCTACGAGAATAAGAAAGGATTCAAATTGATGAGAAAAGAAATGCAGATAATCTTCCAAGACCCGTATGGATCTCTTGATCCAAGACACACAATACAATCAATTTTAGCAGAACCACTAGTAGTTCACAATATAGGTACACCAGAAGAAAGATTAGAAAGAGTTAAGAGAGCTCTTGAGGATGTCAAGCTTATACCACCAGAAGACTTCATAAATAGGTATCCACATCAGCTTTCTGGTGGTCAAAGACAGAGAATAGTGGTTGCTAGAGCTTTAATGTTAAATCCAAGGTTTGTCGTTGCAGATGAACCTGTATCCATGTTAGATGTATCAATACGTGCAGAAATATTAAACCTAATGCTTGAACTTAAAAAGAAGTATGGACTCACATACCTATTCATAACACATGATCTAGCTCTAGCTAGGTTAATATGTGATAGAATTGCCATAATGTACCTAGGTAGAATTGTTGAGTTAGGACCTACAGATGAAATAATCGAAAATCCACAACATCCATATACAAAAGCATTAAGAGCTGCAATTCTAGAACCAGAACCTCAAAACAGATTCAAGTTCAGAGAAGTACCCATTAAAGGTGAAGTACCAAGTGCTGTCTACATACCCCCTGGATGTAGATTCCATCCAAGATGTCTCAGTGTAATGAAGATATGTACAACTGAACAACCAACAATGGTCGAAGTCTCACCAGGTCACTATGTTGAATGTTGGCTCTTTAGAAAACAGTCCTAGCATACATACTAAAATACTCTGAACATTTTATTTCCACATCAAATCGCTTTTTCTAATTCATTTCTCTAGCTTACCATGTATTGACTCATTCAAGCTTCGTATCCTCAACAATAGTAGGAGAGATTTTCATACATTTGACGAAAACTTAAATTGTAGTGAGCATGGAAAGCTAAGTGGTGTTGATAGTGTCTACCCTACTCAGTGTTAAGAGAGCTGGTATAGCTGGATGGGGTGTCTACATACCTAGATACCGCTTAAGAGCTGAAGATATAGCTAAGGAATGGGGGTTCGATCCTTCTGTATCTAAAACACTATGGATTGAAGAGAAAGCTGTTGGTAATATAGATGAAGATACAATAACGATAGGCTATATGGCATCGAAATACGCTATTAAGAGAGCTGGTATAGATCCTTCAGAAATAGATGCTGTTTATGTTGGTACCGAAAGTAAACCATATGCTGTTAAACCTTCAGCAACAGTGATAGCTGAAGCCTTAGGCATAACTCCTAGACACCAAGTAGCAGATCTAGAATTTGCTTGTAGAGCTGGAACTGAAGCAATAAGAATAGGTATAGGTCTTGTCTTAAGTGGTCAAGCGCGCTATGTGCTAGCTATAGGTGCTGATACTGCTCAAAGTAGTCCTGGCGATGTACTAGAATTCACAGCTAGTAGTGGTGGTGCTGCCTTCATCATATCATCGGAAAACAATGCTGCTGCCATTATAGAGGGTAGTGTAACATACTCAACAGATACACCAGATTTTTGGAGAAGAGAGGGAACTCCATATCCAAGACATGGTGAGGGATTCACAGGAGAACCAGCTTACTTTCACCATATCGTCTCAGCTGCACGACTACTAATGGAGGAGCTAGGATTAAAACCAAGTGATTTT
>CAZUDD010000110.1:0-5287 GCA_964619665.1 uncultured Desulfurococcaceae archaeon
GATCTACTCTGCACTACAGCCATAATCTCCCTATCTAGAGACTGAAATTCTTGATATAGAGATCTAGCTTTCCTCTCGAGAATACTAAGATCTTTAACAAGTCTCAATACACTTCTATTCTTTTCACGACCTCTCTCAACAAGACCTCTAAGTTCTGCTACTTCAATAAGCTCTGTAAAAGCTGAATGTGCATCTGATGTAACTATAAAGTACTTAGGTATTTCAGCTATTGGTATAGAACCACCATTCCTTTCAAGAATTTCTCTAAGTCTTAACTCTACTGGATGAGGAACAAGTATGTATCTTCCATTCTCTAGCTTTCTAGCCATACCGAGTCTAATTGCATATCCTAGAACTCTAGATAGATCTGCACCACCTTCACTAATAATTCTCTTCAAAACTGCATCTTTCGATAGTATTCTTGGATTTTCAGGTTCTAGATCAACATACATAACCTTAGGAATAGAGATACCACACCATTCACTACCCCTAGAGAATGGTTTTGATCTGTATATTAGGTATAGGACTTCAGCTATCCTATTAACATCAACTTCATGACCTCCTAAGAGTAGAAGTTTATACCAGTCAAAGAACCATCGCTGAACCTCTATTCTCTCAAAGATTTTAGGGATCAATCCTTTGAGTAGAACACCACGTTTTTCTGCTTCATCAATCCATCTATTGAATAGTTCATGTATAGAGTACCTCCTTACAATACTATCTATAAAAGTTGATAGCTTATCCTCGTCAACTGCAATACCTTCCTTTAATGCTTGAGCTAAAGCTGCAAGCAACATCATATCCATGAATCTTAGTGGAACAAACACTACATACCATTTATCTTCATCTTTAGATGGTAGACTAACTGTTTCAGGATATACAAAGAGACATATGGATGTATCTCTACATTTCTCAACAAATGACTTAAACTTCTCATCTACATCAATACATGCGAAATCAACTACAATCTCGATCTTAGAACCTTTAAAATCATAGAAAATCTTTTCACCTTCCTCAACTATATTCAATGAATATCCATAGCTATAGCGCTTCAAAATCTCTATAAATCCTTGTCTAACCAATTTATCGAATTGATATGGACTATTCTTAAAGATATCCTCTACACTTCGCCATATTCTATATGAATCACTTGGACTTAGAATAAATGGAACTACGTTAACGACAAATGATGGATATATGTTCCTTAGTGATAGTGTTGATACTATGTATCCTTTACCAAGATATCTAATAAGACCTTTCTCGATAAGCTCTTCAGCTCTTCTCTTAATGGCTGCTAAACAGGATTCGTTTATAGCTATTGGTCCATACAGTGAGAACATCGACATTAATTCATCTATTGTTGTCGGTAATACAAATAGTAGTTTATCTCTTGAATAGAATGTTAGGCACTTAATCACTGAATACAGGTTCTCTACACCTATATCGCGTATGTATAGTGCTTCAGCAAGCATATTCAGAGCATCCATAGATTTTACTTCGTATACATCTACTTCGGATAGATCTAGACCTACTGCTCTAATACTCATAACCAATGTATATGGATCTGGAACTCCATAACCCTGAAGATCATCTTTAAGTACTACACTACCAGAAGCTAGTGATTTGAAAAGCTCATCATCTTGAATAACTCTTCTAAGTCTTGATAAAACATCTCTATCTATTGCAGCTACGGCTTTACCTTCAGGTAGTGGAACTACATAGTCTAGAAGTACATGTATAACCGTATCTAGGTCTAGAGCACAGCAACAGTCTTCACCATATGTATTCCTACACATAGTCTGAAGAGCATTGACTATATATAGAAGTACATGTACTAAAGTTCCAGGATTACCTCTACTAAGTAGATACAGTATATTGTAGACACGTTTATCTCTAACAATGTCATCTATATCGATCTCTGATAAAGCTAGAGCTCTAAGTAGCTCCTCAACTACGAATTGAACTTCTGTTTTAGATATTGGTTGTAGTTCTAGTATATGCTCCCTACGAATTAACCAACCAGAATAACCCATTTCATTTAGTCTACTAACTATGATCTGAAAAGCAGGTATTGTTGAAGCTAGTATGAAGTGAACTTTACCTCTAACACTCTGTGCATGTATACTATCACGACTTCTAACATCTCTTAGAAACTGTGTTAATGCATCTACAACCCTAGAGCTAGCTATATCAATACCCTGTTTCTCTAGACCTATAATACCCTCTAACTCATCTATAAAGAGAACTACTGGATACATACTGCATTCCTTGAGATACTCTGAAACAGCTATAGCAATAGCATCACTACTACCAACTCTATTCTCTTTAGCTATTATCGATGCTCTACGTAGTAGATCATCAGCTCTAACTCTTGCAAAACACATATTGTGTTCTTCAACTACCTCCTTGATGATGTATGAACTAGCTGTTTTACCAGCGCCCCAAGGGCCTAGAATAACTAGGATTGCAGAAACACCACTATCACTATACTCTCTTAGCAGTGGTAGCATTTTAGAGATCCATTCTTTAACAACTCTAGATGAAGGGAATACAGGTAGTATCTTCTCTAATAGTTCACTAGCTATATTCTCTGCAGCAACATCAATACCTTTAAAAGATACCTTTACTTTACTACACCTACTCATAACTATCCATATCTAAAGCTATGACGATAGTTATAGAGATAAGCTGTGAGGCTATTTCAGGTCTATTCCAAGCATTGAAAGAATGTTGTCCACAGTAACAAGGCCTTTCTCTACATATACTTTTGCTATTGCGTAGTGGAGAGGTGAAATCCAAGCAGCATATCTTCCAATCCATTCGCATCTTCTATAGTTACTCAACCAATCAATACCTTCCTTAACATAGAATAGAAGTGGTGTTCTAAGCATATACCTAGCATTCAATAGTACTGTATCGGGATCTGCAGTTCCAATTTTCTTAAAGTTGAATTCAGATAGTATTGAGATACAAGAAGGAATAACACGATTCGCTATCCACTTTCTTATATCCCATCCGTACTCAATTAACTCATTCAATAGATAGAGATTACCACCAGTTATTGTCCAGAGAATCTGATTATCTATGGGAGTATCTAGATTATCAATAAGTTTTTTGAATGATTCTGAATCCATATTCCATAGTATGTGCACAGTATTCCAAAGACCATCAACTTCAATTACCTTTTCAATGATTATAGGATCAGATGTAGTTACTATGACAGAAAATGCATCAAGTATTAGATACCTAGATATTCTGTTAATTGCTATAGGCATATACTTTAAAAACTCTTGAAAGAAATACACATTGCTTTGAACATCATCAAAGACCAGTACTAGGTTTGTTCTTCTAAGATTTTCATAGTCTTTTAGAATACCTATCAACACGTTCATTCTTATGAGTAAATATCTAAAGAGTTCTTGTGTATTAGCTATACTGCATTTATCCATAAGCTTTGATAAAGCTTTTGAAAGAGCATCACTATGCTCAAAGTTATAGCTTCTATATGTTCTATTCCTTAAATTGAATAGTATAGCTTTGAAATCATGTGTATACTTTGAGATTGCATCTACTAGGAATTCTATGAGTTTTGATTTTCCAGTACCTTTAGGACCCACAATAATTCTTATCCATGTTGTAGTTAGTATATCGTAATCTATAATCTTCTTAACTTCGTAATCCCTGTATATAAAGGGGATTCTGTGTTTAGCAAATTCAACAAATCTATTCTTGCTTTCATCTAGTAGTAACTTCATGAGTTTATCTCTTAGTCTTGAACTAAACAATATGTTTGTACCATATTTATGCATAGCATGTCTCATAGTCATGATCTACTCAACTCTTTTATATACTAGATATTTTCTGAAGTTCTCGTATGGTCTCTCTATGGCTTCGGGTATGAATTTAAGGATATCAGTTGCCAACATATGATCACCTATCTCTGCATACGCAATACAACCTGCTAACCCATTGATAAATGCTGCTAGATATGCAGCCTCAAAGGGTTGGTGGCCCTTAGCTAGTAGAGCTACTGCAATACCGGACAAAGTATCTCCTGTACCACCAACAGCCATTGCTGGTACATGCACTTTGTTCAATCTATACCTCTTTCCATCACTAATTATGTCAACCCAACTCTTTAGCAATACAACAACATCGTGTTTAGATGCTTCCTCTAAAACAACCTCAATTCTTTTATTTAACTCCTCGGGTAGTTCACGACCAAACAGTATCTTGAACTCACCAGCATGTGGAGTAACAATCATGTTTCTGTACATCAACGATTTCTTTTTCGCTAAAGCCTTTATAGCATCAGCATCAACAACAACAGGTTTATTTCTATGCTTTAACTCTTCGATTATCTGTAGAACAGCCTTGATAGTATCCTCTTCTAAACCGAGACCAGGACCTATGAGTACAGCATCAACTCTATCAAACCACTTAGTAATCTCATCGACATGTCTAGGTGTTAAGTAGTCAGATCCTCTAAGCTTAATCGTTATTATGTTTGGATTCATAGAAGACATTATCTTAGCACTTTCTTCAGGTGCAGCTATCAAAACCAAATCGATTCCTGTTCTAAGAGCAGCTAAAGCAGCTAATACTGGTGCTCCAGTATAGGTTCTTGAACCACCAATAACTAGAGCTCTACCACCTTCACCTTTATGTATCTTCATGTGTCTTCTTCTAAACCTAAACTCAATGTCTCCAGGACCAACATATATTTCAGCTTCTGGTGGAATACCAATGCTAACAACGTAGAGTTTACCAACATAGTCTTTTGCTCTAGAAAGTCCTATCTTAGCTTTGTGTAGAGTTACCGTTATATCAGCTTTAACAGCAATACCTAGTACATCACCTGTGTCTGGATCAATACCTGATGGAATATCTATAGATACCTTCAATCCTCTAGATCTGTTTATACATTCAATAGCTTTTGCATGGAGGTACCTAACACGACCCTTAACTCCTATACCTAGAAGTGCATCGATAATCGCATCAGCATCGATAGACTCAGGTATATCGTTAACATCTCTCACTATTTTAAGCTTAACACTACGATCCATCTTCTCAATAGCTTCATATTGAATTCGTGTAGCTTCGTGTTCAATTCTGTTAGGTGGCGTTAACATGTAGATCTCTACATAAGCTCCTCGAGAAGCTGCATGTCTAGCTGCACAAAGACCATCACCCGCTTTTCCACCAGCACCAGTAAACACAACAATCTTTCTATTTCTTATAGAGCCAAGCTCTCTTTCGATAACATCTATTACAGCTCTACCAGCAT
>CAZUDD010000111.1:0-5265 GCA_964619665.1 uncultured Desulfurococcaceae archaeon
AGATAGTTGTTTATAGAGGTTATACCGATATAAACAGTGTTTCTATGGATATCGATGTCTTTGATTATCACAGGTTTTTCTGTGTGTAGTGTGTAGAGTATGTAGTTGGTTATGTTTGAGATGTTTTCTGTGAATGGATAGATAATAGCTAGAGATCCATTGTAGTTATCGTAAGCTGTTAGGATAGAGACTCTGTTTTCTAGATCGATATACATGTTATCTACATCGATGCGGTGGTCTAGTGTGAGTATATTTGTTATCTCTCCATAGACTAGATCCATAACAACTACATACGTCTCATTATCACTTACAAGAGCTATATAGAGATTATCTCTATGGGTTTCAAGGATTAGTGGTGTTGCGTTTATAACTATTGTTCTACTCCAAACAATAGCATCTATATAGATATCGAGTTGCAATACAAATACATTTGTAGAGCTATCTATATAGATATTACCAGCTATACAAAGAGAGTATGCTCTACATCTACAAACACTCGCTATAGAGATGTTCAGTTCACCAAAATCGATTTTATAGATATCAACGATATCACCGTTAGACCTATTCAACTCTATAACAATATAGCTAGAACCGTTCTCAGCTAAAACAGCTATAATATCGTTGAAAACAACCAGTTTACATAGAGAACGAGAGGTATTCTCGACTATCAACGGTATTCCAATACTCCAACGTAGATAACCACTTGAGTTAATAGATAAGACACTACATAGAGATCTATTGTTTTGTACTATGACTAGGGATAGATAGGTATTACCATAATCATCGAAATCTATCGACTTTATCGCGAGAAAACTGGTATTTCTAAGGATATACTCTTTCGACCATAAAACCCTCTTTTTCTCAACATCAATTGATATCAGTACAACACTACTACTGTCTTTATAGCCATAGATATAGGCAGTGTTGTTGATGTATACACTGTTTACCAAGGTGATGAGTCTAGGTGCTGAGAGTATATAGCTCTCGATAAACTCGAACTTGAGAATATCACCTGTGCTTCTCGATGTTGTGTCTGCTATGTGTTGAGAATACATGTTCGGGGAAACTATGTTTAGGAGTATCAACAGTGTTAATGCTATGAGTAACGATGTTCTTAGAATCAATGTATAGCCCTAAACAAATAGTATGTTGTTGAGTATTAAGAGATCAATACCATATATCTACGTTATAGAGTATTGCTTCACCCCACTCCTCAACACCATTAATCACTGTATGGACAACAACTCTAAGCTTATACCTACCCCGAGGTATTGTTGGTGGTATCTTGCATTCTAAGACATATGCTTTTGTAGTTGTATCAACACCATAGTCTTTAACAGAGTATTCCCTAATGCTGAGAGTTCTTATCTCTAGCTCAACATCATCTAGATAGACCTTAACATCTTCTTTCTTTATAGGTGTTAAAATATCCTCTTTACAGATATCTTCGACAGTTACCTTCCCCTTCTCTTCATAGATTCTCTTCAGTATAGAGTTTGTATGAGCGATATCCCATAGAACAAACTCTATCAACAATGTTCTTTCTGGTGTTTCACTAGCTGTCAACCTATAGACCTCTATCTTGTCAAACCTAGCATCTAGTCTAAACTCTGGTGGTTCTACAGGTATATTCCAACCATAGAATTCTAGTGTTGATCTACCATAGTTACCATCACAAATAAATGCATGGTGATAAACAGCTTTTGGAACATACATCTCGTAATAACCATCATCACGAGTCCTAGTTATAGCCATACCACCTGGAAAACCGTAGGGAGTAACAAGAAGTACATATGCTTTCCTTGGATTACCATAAAAATCAGTTACTCTACCAAACACTTTTACCTGAGGTGGTAGCTCAACTTCTTCGCTATAGCTCTCTGTAGAGACTATAGCGTATCTAGCCTCAAAAAACTTACGAGGTAACTTAATAGAAGCTAAAACAACCTCAGGTAACAGAGGATCTACATGATACTTAAACTTGTCTCTAGCTCTAAACAACTCTCTACGGTTAGAATCCAGTAGAACTATCTCGAATTCCTTACCATCAAAACTCTTGAGAGTTTCAGAGAGACTCTTTGTTCTTGGAGCTAGATATACAGATACATGTGGATAACCCTCGTAACATACCTCAGGCTCTTTGATATAGGGTACAACACCATAACAATCCTTAAAAGTATCATTATTAAAGACCAAGACAATAAGCTCTAAACCAATATCAGAAAACTTCTTCAAGATAATCACCAAACAGTTCTTTTGAGGCTCTCACGCGGTTAATAGCAAGAACATTATTAAATCTTCGACAATATTTTTGTAGCATCTATCAGCATTAAGAGATGTTTTCATTTCTTTATGTCTTTGTAACCTCAAGCTAGTGCACATGCTCACGATTTAGAGAATTCGAGACTCTTTCCCATAGCTTTGAGTCCTAGACTCATTATCAATCCTAAAACGTTCTCTAAAACTACAGTATCTATGTATTCCGTTATTAGGTTTGGAAAAAGTAGTTTTTGTGTACAGGTGGAGTAAAGTTCTTGAAATCGTTGGTCAGTGAATAGCGTAGTCATAGCTAGTATCTACATGATTTCAAAACTATGTGATGATGTAGTGACTCCAGGTTCTATAGAGAGAAGTGTAGAATGTAAGAGACTCAATGTTATGGAGATGACTACATAACTTTGTTAGATTATGACTGTTTCAACTTCTTTTCTATGTACTTTAACACCTCTTTAAGTGCTTCTTCAATGTTTCCAGGATACTGAAATGGTTTTACTATATGGCTATATCTTTCATGAAAGTGATGAGGAAAAGTTGGTATGTGCCTATGTGTTTCGTGGGGCGTATTATCCCATCGATATATAGTGCCATCTATATGGCGTCTCTCCCAATGTATAGCATATCTGTTGGGTAATCTTCGTGAGATCCATACATCGATGAAGCTTCCATCGACAAGGTATATCCTTAGCTTACCATACACTATCTCAACATCAACAACTATTTCAGGATATAAACTAACAACAAGGTCCTTAAGTTTCTCAAGTATCTCATCTATGCTACTATATTCATTCACTTTCTTGTGCCTCTCAATTCCTCTAGAAGTTTCCTCAACTTTTCTTCTAGATCAAGTAGATAGTCGAGACGAGTAAGATCCTCAAAGACCTCTGTTTCGTCTAGCTCACCTCGCTTGATTTTCTCATCGAGTTCTTCAATACTCGATACACCATATCGAGACATGATAAGCTTAGCCTCTAGCTTAACCCGTCTAAGCTGAGATAAGATGTACTGATGCAATGCTTCTCGCTCTAACACACTCTCTTCAACACCAAGTATCTTAGATACCTTGCGTAGCAAACTAGACAAATTCAATCACCGTTAATTCCAGTCATATCCTGAGATACTGACCCTCATAATCTTAACGCTTAAAATCTAGTTCTCAACAATACAAACAATACAAAGAGAATAACCATACAGATCTCTTTACAAAGCATTAAGGCTTACCTTATCAATTCCTTCTCTTCCTTTAACTTGTTGAGCAATTTCATCTCTCATTTTAACCTCTTCAAACAAGTAGTAAGCTCTCTTAAGAATTACAACTATGTGGTTTCACCTATTTTCTTCAAGACTTGATCTTTAAGTCTACTTCTCGTTTCTTGAATAGAGCTATAATGGATTTTATAGGTCCATAACCATGGACTAGAGCTATGGATCTTATCTTTTCAATAACTTCCTCAAGCTCTTTCCTCGATTCTTTATCACGAATTATTTCCAGAAGACGAAGTGTTTCTTTACCCCAGTTCCTAAGGAATTCTTCACCGTTTATCCACTTACCTAGAGATACAATAGAGCTCTTCAACAGGTTGAATCTGTGTTTAGAGATCTTATCTATGACTTCTCTAGAGTTTTTAACACCAAATGCTTTTTCACCATAGACAAGCTCTCTAGCTCTATGATAAGCAAACTCTGTTAGTATAGCAAGCTCTTCACTTGGACTTGAAACACCATCTAAAATCTTGTCTACTACGAGAAACAGACCATTAGAAACGAGAATACGGTTGATCTCATCTAGAGAACTATCTATGTATCTCACATCGATTTCATGAAGTGTGAATAGAGAGAACGCAGTGTACACAGAGCTACTTCTTAGAGGTAGTCTAGACATATCACAACAGATAAAGTCTACGTTGAGAGATCTAACTCTGTTCTTTGCCTCGATAAGTTTGCTACAGACAATATCTACAGCAATAACATAGGAATCAACACATGTTTCAACTAGTAGACTAGTTGATCCACCATAACCACAACCAAGATCAACAATGATAGGTCTACAAATCTCAACAACTATATCTCTCAACAACATCTACCCAAAGAAGACAAGAGATAGATACTGCTTAAACAAATAGTAAGCGTAGAACGCTATAGCTCTAGTACATGACCACGAATCTCAATACCAACTTCATCAGCAAACTCCTTAGCTCTCCTCCTAATAGCACCAGCTACGAGGAGTAGCTTTGGTTTAACACCAATAACCTTCTCATATAGTTTTCCAATGAGTAGAAGTTCAGCAACATCACTCTTATCAACATATTCATCAAACTTCACCAAAATATGTTCCTGACCCTTGATAAAGACATCAACTTCAACTATAGATGGATAACCATAGACAATACCTTCTTGATCAAACCAACGCCACTTTTTAACCTCATAACTCTTCAAAAGATCTTCAACTAAGTACTTAATGGATTCTCTAAAAGCTTCCTCTGTAAAGATACCATATCTAAGACCAATCGACTGAATAGCAGAGGTAAGCTCTCTCAAAGCCTTAGAGTGCTCCATCAAGACCCTGCTGTGTTTAGCAAGTTCTTCCTGCATTAACTTAACCTGTTCTTGTAATGATTTTACTTGTTCTTGCAGTGATCTTGTTTGTTGTTGAAGATCTCTAATTGCTTTACTATGCTCAGCAACTTCTCTTTGTAACTCCTTAATTGCCTGAGTATTAACATCAATTCTCCTTAGAATTTCTTCTAGTCCAAGCAGACCAGCAACAGCATAACGAAACTCAATATCTTCTCTCAACAACTTCAAAAACTCTTCTTTTAACTTTGAACTCAATGAACTAAACACCCACTCTAAGAAAGAGTACTTTAATAAAGGTTAAATATCGTTTAATGCTAAGCACAAGCTATGTAAAGTACATAGCTATCATTACAAACTATCAAATTCTTGTTCTAATCAATACGTATTAGAGATCCTCACGATATATTGAAC
>CAZUDD010000112.1:0-5251 GCA_964619665.1 uncultured Desulfurococcaceae archaeon
TCATTGCTAGTTCATACAGTCCCGTAATACGCATATTGAAAGTGTGGATTAGTCAATTCAGTATACATAGACACATATTACAACAATCATGTTAATACAAATAGCTTTTAGACTGATGAAGTATATAAAGCCTTTTCATGCTATGGTGCTCTTGGGTTAGATCATGAGTATGTATAGGTCTGGTATAAGCAGGTCTGCAGCTATAGCAATAGTAGTTATAGTTATTGTAGCTGGTATTGGTGGTATACTAGCTCTATACCCGCATATATGGGCACCACCAACAACGACCACGACTACACCTCTAACCACACCAACAACACCATTTATAACACCTACAAGGACAACTACGACAACACCTGTATCAACTCCGACTTCACCTCCAAAAGAGATAGTTCTTCGCGTCATAACTAGGCATCCATACGATATACTGGATGTGGCTAAGTCTAAGTTCCTTAAATCTGATATAGCTAAACGTTTTGGAATTAAAGATATTCAGTGGATACCAATAGACCCTAGTCAGTGGCCTCTATACCTTAACCAAACACAGAAAGATCCTGCTAAAGCAATATGTGTTGCATGGGGTGGTGGACCAACACTATTTGATTACCTAAACAAGATGGGTTATCTAGCACCCATAACTAGCTCACTAGTTCTTCAACAGCTAAAGTATATACCAAAAGAGATTGCAGGAGCACCAATGGTTAGATACGATGAGAAAGGAAACATTGTATGGATTGCGGCTGCAATATCGTCTTTCGGTATAACGACAAATAAAGAGAAGTTAAAGGAGTATGGACTTACTCTAGAAGATGTTGATGAATGGAAAGACCTTGCATCACCAATATTTGGTGTCTTTGAACCACCAATTCTTGGATGTGCAGATGCAACTAGAAGTACTAGCAATACACGTATGTATGAAATCATAGTTCAGAGATATGGATGGGTTGAAGGATGGAAAATCATAACACTACTTGCTGCAAATGCTCATATCTACGATGCTTCAGGACTTGTTAGAGATGCTGTTATTAGAGGAGATATAGCAGCTGGAATAACAATTGATTTCTATGGCTATACAGCTCAGCTCAAGAACCCCAATACAATCTACATAATACCAAAGGATGGATCTATAGTGAATGGAGATCCAATAGCTCTATTAAAGGGATGTCCTTATCCAGAGGCAGCCCAAGCATTTATCGCATGGGTACTGAGCCCCGAAGGACAGACCGTATGGATGGATCCCAACGTCAATAGACTACCCGTCAATCCAAAGGTATTTGAAGTCACTAAAGAAGGTAAAGAAAGAACTGATCTATACCAAGCATATCTTAGAACCCTCAATGCATCAACTATAAACTTCAGCGATGAGCTAGCACTAAGCTATGAAGAAGCTCTAAGATGGTTCTTCCACGCAACTATAACTATGGCATATACAGAACTAAGAAAGGCCTGGACTGCTATTGCAAAAGCATACATCGAAGGTAAGATAACAGATGATCAACTACAGCAACTAATAGATGTTTTAGCGAATCCACTAAGAATTAAGTTCCATGATCCTAAGACAGGTGAAGAACTAGTATTCTCATTGAGCGCAGCTCAGAAAGTCAATGATTATATGTTGAATCCTGATCTAAGAAACAAGATAGTACAGGAATGGTATGAATCTGCAAAGAAGAGATATGCTGAAGCATTGAACTTACTAAAACAGATGATTGGTAGCTAGACAAAGAGCATCTCTGTCAACATATAAAAACTTTATCTAGGTTAGAGCTTAAGCTACGGTAACAGCCTATGAGTAGCTCAGTGAAAAACCTTTCCAGAGTATTCAGAGCAATTCATACATCAGCAAGACTAAAAAGCATAGATATATTCATAGTAGCTCAACTCGTTATTCCCTTAACTATTCTCTTAATTTTTCTACTCCTACCATTAGGTTCACTTCTCTATAAAGCATTCACTGGAAGTGAAGGTTTTACCCTCAATAACTTTAAGGAACTCTTTTCAGATCCTCGTATGGTAGCATCTCATCCAAAACTAGACTTCGTAGACATTGAAGAGAGCTACATATTTAGAATAGTGAATGGTACTAGAGTACCAGTAAAGGTAATCACAATTAATATCGGTGTTCATGGACCTGATTTTGGTATAATATTCAACTCACTGTTTGTAGCCTCATGTGTTGCAGTTATAGATCTTGTTCTTGGTGTGTCAGCAGCATTCATTATGGCTAGATATGATTTTCCAGGTAAATCCGTATTTAGAGTAGTTATATTGATACCTATGCTTGCAACACCCTTTGTCAATGCTTATGTACTAGGTAAGGTCTTTGGTAGAGGAGGACTCATAAACTATTTCATACATAATGTGCTTGGAATTAAGAATGTTGTTGTATGTATTGGAGGACTACCACTGGTTATACTAGTACAATCACTATCCTTCTTCCCCATAGTCTATCTAAACGCATATGCTAGCCTCATAAACATAGATCCTTCTCTAGAAGAACAAGCAGAGAATCTAGGAGCTCATGGATTTAAGCTTGCTAGAACTATAACAATACCATTAGCTAAACCAGGTATTGTTGCGGGTACACTCGTAGTATTCATACTTAGTCTTGAAGATCTTGGAGCTCCAATAGGTATTCAGGGTGCTTTTGGTGAAGGTCTACACAATAAACTCATATCGTTCTTTATCTTCGATGAATTCAAGAAGACTCGTGGTGCTGTAGCACCAACAACCTACGCATTAGCAGTATTTCTACTGCTTATAGCGATAGCGGTATTCTTAGCAGTCAAAAAGTATGTATCGTTGAAACAATATGCTATGCTTATGAAGGGTAGTAGATTCAATCTACGTATCAAAAGACCGAAAAGAAAAGGCTTGATAGCTATATACACATTTCTTATACCCCTAGCGCTCTCAGCATCATTTCCACAAATAGGAGTTATAGTCTTGGCATTCAGTGATTGGGCAGAGAAAACTCTTCCATCAAAATTCACATTAGAAGGCTTCATATCTCTATTTAGAAAAGGTGAAGTTGTGACAGCTATAAGGAATAGTCTAACATACGCTATTTCAGCAACTATTCTCATAATAATTGTTGGATCAGGTATAGCCTATATCGTATCTAGAACAGCAATACCAGGTAAAGATCTCATTGATGCAATAGCCACAATGCCTCTCGTAACGCCGGGTATCTTAGTAGGTGCTGGCTACATAGTCTTCTTCAGTACATTCTTTAGTCATACAGTCCTAGATCCATTCTTCCATCCTGGAACACTACTTATATTCACATTCACAGTTAGAAGACTACCATTTGCTCTAAGAGCTATTTTTGCAGGTTTGCAACAAACACATATCCATTTGGAGGAAGCAGCCCTATGTTTGGGAGCTACAAGAGCGAGGGTTTACACAACAATAGTTATACCCTTAATTATCGCAAATCTTATTGGTGGTGCTCTACTTGCATTTGTCTACTGCATGAATGAGGTGAGCACGAGTCTTATGCTGAGTCCTCTACAATCGTCTCAAGGAACAATAACATTCTTAATGAGTGAATTCATAACGGGTGCAGCTGTAGGAGTGATAACTATTACAGCTGCTCTAGGTGTTATCCTGATGCTTCTACAGATAACAGCGATAACATTATCCAACAGAATTCTAAAGCAGAGAATAGCATTTTTGGGTGTATAACCATGGTCAATGTTAGGACAGAAAACATAACTAAACGCTTTGGTAAAGTAGTTGCGGTAGACCACGTATCAATAGAAGTTAAGCATGGAGAGCTATTCACGTTGTTAGGGCCATCTGGTTGTGGTAAAACAACAACATTAAGAATAATTGCAGGTCTAGAAAAACCAGATGAAGGTCGTGTCTACTTCGATGATATTGACGTAACTCATGTACCTCCATACAAAAGAAATGTGGGTATGGTATTTCAGAACTGGGCTCTATGGCCTCACATGACAGTGTATGACAATGTTGCTTATGGTCTTAAGATAAGAAAGCTACCAAAAGATGAAATTGATAGAAGAGTTAAAGAAGTACTAAGACTAGTTGGACTTGAAGGACTTGAAAAGAGGTATCCACATCAACTTTCTGGTGGTCAACAACAGAGAGTTGCTCTTGCAAGAGCACTTGTTGTAGAACCAAGAGTTCTACTACTAGATGAGCCATTAAGTAACTTGGATGCTAGACTAAGAATTAGAATGAGAGAAGAGATTAAACGTATTCAAAAGAAACTCGGTATCACGACTATCTACGTTACACATGATCAAGAAGAGGCTATGTCTATATCTGATCGAATCGCTATTATGCATAGAGGTAAGATCCTCCAGATAGGAACACCAGAGTATGTGTACAAGAATCCAGCTAATCTCTTCGTAGCTTCGTTTATTGGTAGAAGTTCAAGTATTAGAGGAATAGTAAGACATGTTGATGGAGTCTATGCAACAATATCAATTGGGTCTCAAAATCTAAAAGGCAAAATTGCTTCAAGATATCCTGTCAGGGAAGGAGATGAAATAGTTGTTGTTGTTAAGCCAGAGGATGTTGATATTGATGGTAAAGAAAACTGTGTTGAGGGTACAATAGTTTCAAAACATTTCCTAGGCTTTGTACGTCAAATAATAGTCAATGTAGAGAATAATCGTATATCTGTGTTCACTGAACCAGATAGAGACTTCACAGAAGGTGAGACAATAAGGATCTGTATAGATGAGTCTAAAGCCTTTGTATTTCATAAGAAAGAACTCGTTGAGATTGGTCTTGAAGAACTTGTATAGATCTAGACCTAGCCTATACTTATAAATGAAATCTTTTTTCTAATTCTTGTAGATTAATAATCGTATCCCTTAAGCTCTTCATATCTATTGAATACACATACTTACCGTGTAGTGCAAGTGTTGTAATAGTAGCAATTGTATCTGTTAACTGTTGTAAACATGTATTATCTCTAAGACAGTGAAGCATCTCATCTACATTCCTAAGATAAGAGAATGTCTCTAAATGGACTAGGAGGATATTGGTGTAGCCCCATCTCCTTCTCCGATCTCGAGAAGTAAAACATCCAATTCTGTAATGTGTACACAATACATCGTTTATGTGGAGTATCTCATCTAATGAATCTGAGTTTATGTACGTAATGCTGTGGGATGTATTATCTGTGACTGTATTGGAGTGTTCGGTCATAGTTATCGTGTAGTATAAATATCAAATTTCGTAAAAAGCAGATAGGTTACATAGTCTCTACTTTCTT
>CAZUDD010000113.1:0-5231 GCA_964619665.1 uncultured Desulfurococcaceae archaeon
CTTCATAGATAATATCCTGTACGGATTTGACTATGTTAAAAAACTTGATAAGAGAGCAGAGCTATCAGTTGCATCGATCTCTTTCAGAATTCTTAGAAGATGTATAGCGAATACCTATGGTGAGAAAGTATTTGATGAAGTTACGAGAGTCAATGCATATGTTGAAGTTAAAGCTCGTGAAAATGGTCTTGAGTCAAGTTTCTACGATATGTACGCAGCACCAACATTAACCGATTTCAAACTTGAGAGAATGCTCTCTAAGGCTACAGACATTGCTGTAAAGACTATTAAAAGCAAAGTGCTGGAATCCGGAAAATACGATGTCTTGCTTACTGGTAGAGTCTTTGCATCGATTATAAATACAGTCTTAGTTCCAGCTGTATGTGCAGATCAAGTCCAGAATAAGAGATCACCACTTGCTGGAAAAATAGACCAGGAAATATTCTCTAATAGAATCAGTGTTGTAGATGATGGAACAGCACCAAATATGTTTGGTTCAGCTCACTTTGATGATGAAGGAATTCCAATGAGACAGAAAGTTGTATTCGCAAAAGGAGTTCTAAAGACATTCCTTTACGATACATATACAGCTCTTAAAGAAGGTAAAGAATCAACAGCAAATGCTTTAAGACGTGCTATTTCAGCACCTCCTTCACCATGGGCGACAAACTTCATAGTGTTACCCGGAAACACGGAATTCGAAGATATGTTAAGAGAGATCAAGCACGGTATTGTTGTCTATGAAACTATAGGTGAGTGGCTATCCAGTCCTGTAAGTGGATTCGTTAATGCGGCGGTATCTGTAGGAGCCTATGTAGAGAATGGTGAGATAAAGTTTGGTGTTAAAGGTATTGTAATCAACGGTAATATCTACGAGATGCTGAAAGAAGATATAGTCTTAGGAAAGACCCTAGAGAACTACGTCAATATCTATGCACCGCCCATAATATTGAGAAACATCGTTATAGCTGGTAAATGATTTTGTTGATAGAGAACATGGTGAAGGTTCAGACCCTCCGCTAATCATCATTTCTCAGCGGCTACGTTTTTCATCATAATCTCAAGATCATTCTATATACCCTGATAATGTAGCTAATACTATACCTAGAGCATACGCTAAAGCTACGACACTTCTCATAGGCATAGAGCTCATAGGTCCTAGCCTAACAACTATATCTGCTTTTTCACGTAAAGCTGGAGATACATCTCTAAACTCATTACCTACAACTAAACCTATTTTGAATTTATCACTCAATGCTCTCTTCTCTATTAGGAACTTTATCAAGTCGTCCTCATTATATCTTGAATAAGGTGAAAGCACAACTACAGAATCCAGATCATTAAATACAGTATCAATACTATGAATAGATATCCTTGAATCCTTTATATCCTCAATTCTATCAACACCTAGAGACCTTAAGGCATGAAATAATGCCTGTCTAGATGGATTGATAAATCTTAACTCAACTCTTACAGATCTTGAAAACTGAATTAAGTCCATAATTTCGTAAGTTGTTTGAGGTTCTTCAACAATACACACTACACTCTGTACGATATCTATTGGAATAAACCTTTTCTCTTTAGTAAACTCCTCTAATGTATAGCCTATAACGACGAAATCTTTCTCTATACCGATAAGTACTGAATACTTCCTCAATTTAGGATTAGGTATAGCTATACCATGACTAAGGATTTTTCGAGCTAATTCTCGGGCTATATCTACACTTCTAAATGGGTATGATTTATCCCATCTACGAACATCTATATATAGCTCTTTACCGTAGAATTTATCTTTCACTAAACTAAATGCAAAGTCTAACAATGTATTGAGATCTCTAGATTCGAGAACCTTATCAATTACATATATTCTGGAAATGCATTCTATGTTTTCAATTAGTTTTCTAAGTATTTCATGGTCGCTATCCTCTATATCTAGTAATGATCTTAAACCCCAGTGCTTCGTAATGGTGTATCGTATACCACATGTATCTAGATACTGAGTTACTCTACGTAAACACCAAGGTTTTGAGTATGGTTCATAAATAAGGAGTACCTTCATATATCAAAACATCTCAATCAACTTGAATTAGAGCATACAGTGTTTTACCCTCTATATCCCATTTCCTTCCTTCACTTATCTCTCTATCTACAAACTCTATGGTTTTAACTCTAACCTGTTCTCTGATATAGTCTCTATGTAGTTCAATAGCTTTTCTTAATTGTTCGTCTGGTGTATACACGATTACTTTCTCAATGACTTTATCTATTGGTAGATTGAGATCTCTACGATATACTTGAAGTCTTCTCACAACGTCTCTAGCTAATCCCTCCAACACTATGTCTTCATCTAGCTTTAGATATGCATATGTTAACAATGGCTTTTCAGTTACTATCTCTAGGTCTCTCACCATTTCTTTACTGAGTTGTTCTGGAGATACTATCATCACCTCTTTTACATTGGCATATACCTTAACGACGTTTATGCACTGTGATAGTGTTGCAACTCTGTCTTGAGGTGCTACTACAATAACCTTCTTTATAGGCCATCTTCTCTTTATGTTTTTCTGAGATCTAGCCATTAGTATTCGTTCTGAGATTTCTAGCATATCATTGACAGCTCTCCATATGTCCTCATTGACAAGCTCTTTTTCTATTCTAGGCCATTCCTCCATATGTATACTCTCAATTTTGTTTCGGGGATCAATTCTCTTTATGAATGCTTGGTATAGATATTCGGATAGATATGGTGCAAAAGGTGCTAGTACTTTAAGTAAATTCTTTATAACTATGTAGAGCGTGGCATAGGCACTTCGTTTCTCTGGTACATTCTCTTCGATCCATACTCTAGGTCTTATCAATGTTATGTATTTATGACTCAACTTCTCTACTATAAACTCCATTATACTTCTAGTAGCTAAATGCAGTTCATTTCTTTCTATGAATTTCTCAACATCTTTGATTAAATTATTCAGTTCTGTTAATATCCATAGATCTTCAGGTTGTAATGCCTTTAAATCTTCAGAAAGCTTTGTTGTATTCCATGAATCTATGGCCATGTATGTTAATGCAAAGTTTGTAGAGTTCCATAGTACATCCAGTATTCTCCTTATCTCTGGTACTTCATCTGGATCAAAGTTTATGTTATCCCATGGAGCTGCTTTAGATAGTAGATATAGTCTAAGTATATCTGCTCCATATTTCTCCATGAAGTCTAATGCCCATATCACATTACCTCGACTTTTACTCATCTTCTTACCATACTTATCGAGTACATGACCTTGACAGAGAACTTTCTTGTATGGTGATACGCCATACCAAGCTACGGATGTGAATATCAGTGTATAGAACCATCCTCTAGTTTGATCTACAGCCTCTGTTATCCAATCATATGGGAATAACTCTTTGAAGAGTTCACTTTTTTCGTATTGTTCAAGGGCTGCTGTATGTGCTATACCACTATCTAGCCATACATCGACAACATAGGGTTCTCTCGTCATTATACCTCCACATTTTGGACATCGAATCTTTATTCTATCAACCCAGGGTCTATGGATATCAACTATGTCTTCTGGATTCTCAGCTAGTTTTCTCAATTCCTCAAGACTTCCAACAGCTATTCTATAACCACATGAATTGCATGTCCATATAGGTAGTGGAGTACCCCAATATCTTTCTCTGGATATACACCAGTCACGTGCATTTGCAAGCCAATCATGGAATCTTTTACCAGCCCATTCTGGTCTCCATATCACCTTATCATTTTCTTTTAAGAGAAGTTCCTTTATCGGCTCAACCTTGATGAACCATTGCTTATCTGCATAGTACATTAATGGTGTATCACATCTCCAACAATGTGGGTATTCGTGTTGTATACTACCTACATATACCACCAAGTTTTTGCGTTTCAAATCCTCTATAACATATTTATTTGCATCTTTAAACCATAGACTAGCATACTTACCAGCATCCTCACCGAATACACCATTCTTTTGTAATGGTTTGAATACGGGTAGACCATATTTCTTACCAAGTTCAAAATCTTCTGGTCCATGAGCTGGAGCAATATGTACAACACCAGTTCCTTCTTCCATACTAACCCATTCAGCTACTAACACTGCATGATGATAAGTTCCTGTATGTTGTTTATGTGCAGGAACTTCTTCAAGTAGTGGATGTTCATACTTTTTACCAAATAGTTTAATTCCCTTGAATTCTTCAACTATCTCATACTCCCTTAGATTCCATTCCGTTACTAAAGCATTGAGTCTTTTCTTAGCAACAATCCAATATTCATTACCAACTCTTATCTTTACATAGGTCTCTTCAGGATGAACAGCTAGTGCTTCATTGGAGATTATAGTCCAGGGTGTTGTAGTCCATGCAATGAGATAGACGTTCTTTTCATCCAATAGCTTTACTTTAAAGTATAGACTTGGATCTACAACGACTTTGTATCCCTGAGCAACTTCATGACTACTAAGAGCAGTTTCACATCTTGGACATACAGGAACAACCCGTAGATCTTCGTAAAGCCATCCTTTTTTCCATACTGTTTTTAGGAATCTCCATGCAGTTTCAACATATCGTGGATGTCTAGTTTCGTAAGCCATATCGTAGTTTAGCCATAGACCAAGTCTTTCACTAGCCTTTCTCCAATGATCTATATAGTAATCAACGAGCTCTTGGCATTCCTTGATGAATTTTTCAACTCCATACCTCTCAATATCCTTCTTCGTCTTAAAGCCATGGCTTCTCTCAACTTCAATTTCAACAGGTAGTCCTTGTGTATCCCAACCAGCTTGATCCCATACCCTATACCCCTTCATTCTATAGTAGCGTAGAATAACATCTTTGAATGTACGTCCTCTAGCATGACCAACATGCATATATCCATTAGCTGTTGGTGGGCCTTCTAAGAATCTAAAGAGTGGAGCGTTTTTCCTTGAATAGCTTAGCTCTCTTACTTTTCTAGGTATATCGTTTTCTTTCCAGAATTTGAGTACCCATGACTCTACCTTGAGTGGATCATAACGACCCTTGATCTCAGGAAGATTGGATAATGCTACCACCCCTAACCTCTTCGGAGATTCTATGGGGAGATATAAGCTTAATGAGTTTAAACTTGTATAGAATCAGACTACGCTATATCATATGGTAAGACTATGCTTTGTCGTAGCTATGAATTTCAGAGAATCTCTCTAGATGATGAGAAGTGTAGAAGTGCTATATGT
>CAZUDD010000114.1:0-1117 GCA_964619665.1 uncultured Desulfurococcaceae archaeon
GTATATTCCTATAAGTGTTATTGGTGCTATTGGTAGTAGTATTGCTGATGAGAGTACGGATAGCTCAACGATAAATGCTGGTTTAGTGTATGCAACAATGAGTGCTGCTATAACCATTGCTAGTATCGATATAGTTGAAACTATCTTTGAACCTCTTTGAGTTGGTCTAGGAATAAGCTTTTCATAGAGATCTCTAGTTATTGCACTTGCAACACTCAGAATTATTGAGTTTGCAGTTGATACTGCGGCTGCAGTAATACTAACAAATACAAAGACAGCTAGTGCTGGTGATGCCATTGATAGTAGTGTTGGTGTTACAGCATCTCTATTTCTAACAAGAGATAGCTCTATATCTCTACCTAGACTCAACACAGTATATCCACGAAATAGAATTCCTAGTAGAGTTACAATCACTGTGTATAGAAGGCCATAGATAGCGAAATACATAACCATACTTCTAAATGCTTTTTCATTCTTTGGCATATAGAGTCTCTGAACAACTTGTGGATTTGTTATTGCAAAGAATATCCATGGAATAGTGAATCCTAGAAATACTGTGAAACTCCATGTATTACCAAGTATATTACCTGTTGAAGTATTTGTTAATGCGGATACAACTCTATCCATTGTTATTCCCTTACTAGGTAACAGGAATGCTGTTAACCACAGAATTGCTGCTATCGATGCACCTAACATCCATATACCCTGATAAGCATCAGTTGTAGCAACACTCCATATACCAGCTATGAGAATCCATAGACATACTAAGAGAGATGCTATGACTATTCCAGGAATATAGCCAACACCAATAGTAGCAAAGATCTCACCAATACCCTTTATCTGTGCTGATGTATATGGTATAAGTGCTATCAGATATATTATCGCTACAACTACTCCGAGTACTTTAGATCCATAGAGATCTGAGATCATTTCTGCAGGACTAATCCAACCTTTTTCTCTAGCTGATCTCCATATCGTTGGTCCAACAAGAACTAGTAGTGTCATAGTGGCTATGAGATAAGCAAGTTCAAACCCTAGTGCAGCACTACCTGTAGCAAATGCTAATCCAACTAGTCCTATCATCATAAAAGCACTATATGTTGTTGCAGCATAGGTC
>CAZUDD010000114.1:1127-5208 GCA_964619665.1 uncultured Desulfurococcaceae archaeon
TCTCGATATAACGGCAATTATAGTTCCTATAGCTATGTAGAGTATCAACACAGATAGAAACAGTTCAAGCATAGCTCTTCACCCTATAGTTCATGTATAGAATCGATACTATGATCCAGGATACTGATAGTAATACCCAAAATAGATACAGAGAAAAGTCTTTTGCATTCTTTAATAGCGTGTACGGTACTGTATAGTGAAGTGCTAGTACAGCTAGAAACGCCAGTATATAGATTATCAGGTAGACTATGTCTCTCTTCATATACTCACCAAACGTTTGTTCAGAAACAAACGTATTTAAGTATTCATAGCCTCTGTAACTATAGAGAAGTCTATGGGTATACACAGAGTTGAAGAGTATTGAGCTTAAGCATAGAGTCCTAGAGCTACTTAGGTCAAATCCAGATGGTATACCTCAATCGTATCTAGTTAAGGCATTGAAGGTATCTAAAAGTCATCTAAGTGTTGTTCTAAGAGAACTTGAGTCTATGGGTCTAATATATAGGGTTAGAGTTGGCAACATGTACATCGTTAAACCTGTACAAATTCAGAAGGAGATAGTATCGCGAGATAACTTAAAGAGGTTGAAACTAGGTATTGTTTGGTCGAGTGAATATCCATTCATAGCTTTGTTTGTGAAAAAACTTAGAGATTTACTTGGTATTCATGTTGATGTAATTGTCTATCCTAATGCTTTACAAACTACATATGCATTAATACGTGGTGAAGTAGATACTGCTCTAAGTCCTTTGATAACTCAACTCTATGCATATACGATATCAAGGGCCTTCTACATTGTTGGTGCTGGTGCATATGGTGGTGCAGCAATATTTGAAGTAGATACAGATGTAGATGTCGTTATATCTAGTGAAACTTCAACTATGGATGTCTGTAGAGCTATAGCTATAGAGAAAGGGTATATCGATGTTAGTGAAACTAGGTATTTCTATGAACCTGAAGAAGCTATAAGGATAATCAATAGAAAGAGAGCTAGATATGCTGTTCTATGGAGTCCATTAACACATAGAGCTAGACTAGTATCAAAACGTGAAATAGTTAGATGTGATGAATTTGAAGAACTTAGACATTGCTGTACCTACGCTATATCCAAAACTATACCCATAGACATTATAGAGAGAATAGCCAAGATATATAGGGATTCTATCGAGGAGTTCACTAAATCACCAGAAAAAACTTTTGAATGGTATTCAGCTATAACAGGTATTGATGTTGATATTCTAAAGAGATCAGTTAATGAATATGGCTATAGATCTGATATCGACATGAAGAGTGTTAGAAAGTTGATATCAACACTAGGTATGAGTGTACCTCAGGAACATGTAGTGTTAGAGGCTATCCTCATATCGTAGACTAGAAGGCTATGAATGGTCTTAAACCATGGTGGAGACCACATATATACCTAGAGATATTGAGAAATTGAAAACCTATGGTGTTTCTGCATCGATTATAAACATCATTAGAGGTTTCCTACTAATCCTAATCATTGGCTTTATAGTATCATACATATTCATCCCTATACATATACTTATATGCATTCTGTACACCTTAACCATCATAGCTTTGATAAGAGCTTTCTATGCAGTTAAAATAGTGTCTAGAATACTTGGACTACGGAGAATACTTCTCAACTATATCATGTTCTTCACATTAACTATAGTTGGAGCAACTAGTGGTCTATTCATAGTCAATCCATATCGTCTTGCCTATGTATGGACTAAATGGCTTAGAATCATAGTAGAGTTTTGGCGTATAGATGTGTATATGTATACATACACGGATTTCTCAGTATACGATCTACTGAGTTTTTGTATAGTGTATAGCCTTATACTCATAGCGATTATATTCCTGAAAGAATCATATAGTTTGATCTCCAGAAGAAGTGGTATAACATATTTTGAGTATACGGCACTACTTTATCTCTTAGCAGTTGCACTGATACTCATCGGTATTGGATGTGTATTGTTTACTGTTGCTGCAACAATGGAGCTTATTTCATGGATTACCATATCAGAGTATCTAACAAAGTCTTCTACTGAAATACATAGTATACACTGAGCTTAATAGGCTGAGTCATATCGTGGAGAAAAGCTATGGGGTTATCTAGATATGTTTAGATGTCCAGAATACATATTGAACTCTATTCGTATGCTTATGGTTAGAAATGGTGATTTATCACTTCTAGGTGATTACTTTGTTGTAGGTCTTGGTGGTGGACATACACTGTTTCCAAGGATTGTAGAGGGTTTAGAAGATGTTTCTGGATATGCCTATACAATAAAGACATATACTGGTAGTTTTAATGGTAAAAAGATATCGTTTATAGCTATTGGTGGTGGACCTACATCTACTGAATGGATATGTGCTTTAGCATACATGAGGAAGGTTAAAGCTGTTATTGGTGTTGGTTGGTGTGGTGCACTTCAACATTATATTGAGATAGGCGATGTTGTTATACCGTTTACAGTATCTAGAGATGAAGATACATCAACACACTATGTAGATCCATCGATACCTGCATCAACAAGAATAGAACTCATATCCATAGCTAAGTCAGTACTTGAGAAAAGGTTGGAAAAATATGGTTCTAGATTATGGATAGGTAATACTGTTACAACATCTGCTATGCTTGCTGAAACACCAGAAAGAGTTCGTGAATGGTCTAGATGTGGTCTACTCTGTGTTGATTGTGAGACATCAATTCTCTATACATTACTAAATCTTCTAGGAATACCATCTATAGCAATACTAGTTGTAAGTGACAATGTTATTAAAGGTGTTGATTGTGGATTCAATACAGATCTAAGTAGAAAAGTAGAGAATGTGTTTGATGAAGTCGTTAAAGCAAGTATCGATATAATCAAGAATCTCTAGGTTATTCCAGTATAGATGTTTTTGCATTACTATTTCTAGGACTTGCTATTACTATTCTATCGATTTCAACGCTACTCATCTTTAATCCCTCTTCAACACATCTATATACTCTATCAACTGAATCGCTATCTACTAAAGCATATACAGCTGGACCCCAACTGCTCTGTCCATATCCATAAACACTACACTTTCTGAATATCTCTATGACTGGTTGTGATGTTGAGATGAATTCACCTCCTTGATACTCAGCAAAGTATCTACCTGTAATCAACTGAATCTCAGTTAAAGCTCTACCAAAAGCCTCAATATCATCTCTAATGATAGACGGTACTAGTTCATGAAATGTAAGCTCATATAGTCTTAGTCTAGTATCATCGGATACAGGTCTTGGTCTACTCATAATATCTCTTTCTATAGTCTCTATAGCATAATCACTTCTCGATTTTCTCGGTATTACAACAATGAATTTCCAAGTATCTGGAACACTCAGTCTAATCATTGGTTTTGGTATTTCAAGACCGTTTCTAGGTAGTTCAAGTCTACTACCACTAACTCTTCTTCCAGTATCAACTATGAATCCACCATAACAAAATGTAGCTACACCTATACCAGATACAAATCCTAGTTCAAGTTTTGCAGCTAGATCATATATCTCCGATATACTTATATCTCTACTATCCCTATCTCTCAACCTCTTTATCTTCATAATCCCTACTCCCATAGCTAACCTTAGCTGTGTTGTTGATCCAAGACCTACATGTCTTGGAATTGCATCTAGTACTCTAATCCATGCATTTATATTGAGTACCTCCATAACCTTCAGAGCATCTCTCTCAATAGAAATTCTCGTTCTATTCTCTACAAACGGTCTCTCAGAATAGGATATCTCTACAACAACTCTAGGTCTATCTATAGCTATACCTATACTTCCATAAGCATTTCTACCACTCAAAAAGTTATAGAATCCTAGGTGTAGTCTAGAACCTGTCTCAATTCTTACCTTCACTATATCAACACCATGACTACTCCATAGTTAGTGTACATGGATCTTTCATAAACTGCTTTATGAAGGATACAACTCTTATAGCATCTCTTGTCTCTTTAGGGTCATGAGTTCTAACTATATGGACACCGAGAAGTACTGCTATAGCTGTAGCTCCAAGACTACCAGCAAGTCTTTCACTAGGAT
>CAZUDD010000115.1:0-5182 GCA_964619665.1 uncultured Desulfurococcaceae archaeon
TATCGAGTTTAGTGAAGTTATGTAGAAGAAGTCGTCTAGTTTTATAGGTGTATCTCTATGTTGTTGTTGTAAGAATCTCGTTTTTGTTATATCTGCTGGTGTAAACATCTTATCCTGTATCTCGATGTATCCATTAGCTTCGAGTATCTGTGCTAACCATAGAGGTATTGGGACTTCAGTACCCTTTACAAGTGTTGACCCTAAGATTTGGGGTAGGGCTATGTTCTTCAACACCATTACTTTTGTAGGTCTGAAAAGGAATGCCTCTTTTAATAGCGATAACTCGTTTACACTCATTACTTACATCCACGACTATATGTTTAACATATGACCAGATATACACGTGGGCGTAGTACCGAGATATTATCGTCTATACAAGGTATTTTAGATGAGAGTAAACCGAAATTTTCTATCTACGCTTTCTCGAGATGAAATGGGTATGAGTCCAGAAATATTATAACGCTTAGTTTAGGATAGTTCTTATGTGGGGGATCATGAGTGGTAGTGAAGTATTTGCTGAACTTCTATGGGCTGAAAAGTATAGACCTAAATCGTTGAAGGAGATAGTCAATCAAGAAGAGATTGTGAATAGATTGATGCAGTTTGTAAAAGAAAAGAATATGCCTCATTTACTCTTTGCAGGTCCTCCTGGTACAGGTAAAACAACAACAGCTTTAGCTCTAGCCCACGATCTCTATGGAGAGGAGTGGAGGAAATACGTTCTAGAACTCAATGCAAGTGATGAAAGAGGTATTGCTGTTATAAGGACTAAGGTTAAGGAGTTTGCAAGAAGTAGATTACCAGGGGATATACCGTTCAAGATAGTTCTACTAGATGAAGCAGACAACATGACAGCAGATGCTCAACAAGCTCTTAGAAGACTTATGGAGATGTATGTTGAGACAACGAGGTTTATACTAATAGCTAACTATCCGAGCAAGATCATAGAGCCTATACAATCTCGCTGTGCAATCTTCAGGTTCACACCTCTTAAGAAAGAGGATGTTATTGCTCGATTAAGGTGGATATGTGATCAAGAGAAAGTGAAGTGTTATGACGATGCTCTAGAGGTTATCTATGAGATTAGTGGTGGCGATATGAGGAAAGCCATAAACACACTTCAAGCAGCATCAGCACTAGGTGAAGTCACTGTTGCTCATGTATACAAAGTAGTTGGTCTTGCACATCCAAAAGAAATCCGCGAAATCATGACTTTAGCTTTATCGGGTAAGTTTATTGAGGCTAGAGATAAGCTAAGGAATCTCATGGTGAACTATGGACTTAGTGGTAATGATGTCTTAAAGCAGATGCATAGAGAGATCTTCTCAGCTGATCTAAAACTACCAGAAGAAGTTCGTGTTATAATAGCTGATTACATTGGAGAAATACAGTTTAGAATCATTGAGGGTGCTGATGACGAGATCCAGCTTACAGCTCTATTAGCTAAATTAGCATTAATAGGTCGTAGACTGAGTACTTAGACTAGCTATTGGCTAGTGATCGAGATGAGTGAACCTAGAAAGATTCCTTGGATAATAAAGTATAGACCAAAGAGAATAGCTGAGGTAGTGAACCAAGAAGATGCTAAGATGAAATTTGTTGAATGGCTTAGAAAATGGCCTAATGTAGCTAAGAAAGCAACTCTGCTCTATGGTCCACCAGGTTGTGGAAAAACAAGTCTTGTCGAAGCAGCAGCAAATGAGTTTGGATATGAAGTTATTGAGCTTAACGCTAGTGATTTTCGTAGAAGAACCGATATAGAGAGAATTGCTATCAGAAGTTCTGGTGCTCGCAGTCTATTTGGAACAGGTAAAAAGTTGATCCTCCTTGACGAAGTTGATGGCATCTCTGGTAGAGAAGATAGCGGTGGTCTAGAAGCAATACTTCAACTCATTAAAATTAGTAGTGTACCTGTGGTTATGACAGCTAATGATCCCTGGGATCAGAGACTAAAGCCTTTACGCGATGTTTCTGAGATGATAGCTTTCAAGAGATTGAGTAAAGATGATGTTATCAAGGTTCTCAAGAGAATATGTGAGCTAGAACACATTGTATGCTATAACGATGCTCTCGAGTTCATAGCTGAGAAATCAGAAGGAGATTTAAGAGCTGCAATAAATGATCTTGAAGCTGTAGCTGAAGGTTATGGAAAAGTAGAGCTGAGCTTAGTAAAAGCTCTATTAAGACCTAGAGACAGAGAGCATGATCCATTTGAGACTTTAAGAAATCTTTTCTCAGCTAAATATGCTTGGCAAGCTAAGATGGCGTTAACACAATCTCAGCTTGACTATGAACAAGCTAAGCTATGGCTTTTAGACAACATTGCTCAGCAGTATACAGATATAGAGGATCTAGTGCGTGCATATGATGCTCTTAGTCGTGCTGATGTATATCTGGGCAGAATTATAAAGACAGGTGATTGGGATTTACTTGCATATGCAATAGATATGATGACAGCTGGTGTAGCTCTGGCGGCCCAGAATAATCCTAAGGATAAGTATAGATGGACTCGATATACATTTCCACAAAAACTCATTCTTTTATCCAAGACAAAGGATATCAGAGCTCTTCGCGATGATATAGCTAGGGTTATAGCACAACACATACATACTTCATCTGCAACAGCAAAAGCAGATATCATACCATATCTCAAAGTAATATTCACACTAAATCCTGAATATGCAGCTAAACTCGCACTTGGACTTGGACTATCTGAAAAAATGGTTGAGTATTTAGCTGGACCTATGAAAAGCGAAGTATTGAGGAGGTATAGAGAGTTGAAACAACGATATAGAGAATTCCTTGAAAAGACTCAACAAGAAGTAGTAAAGCCAGAAACAACTACACAGTTGACGACAGCGCTTAAGCCAAGCACCACTAGAAAGACTAGGACTACTGAAGAGAAGAGAAAGAAAGAGTCATCTCTACTCTCGTTTATGAAGAAAGAGAAGAAGTGATATCTGTATTCCTAAGTAGTTGCATGAATATCTTTACGAGCTCATTATCAACATTAAGTCTTACCAACTTCAATCTTCCAATAGTAGAGACTTCCACAATATCGAATTTCTTCATAATGTCTAGACATCTAGTCATAGTGCTATGACTAAGACCTGTCCTAGAAATGAGTGCAGATATATTCAATATACATGCAGGTGAATCAAGTAAAACTGTAATTATTTTCCAAACACATTTCCGCTTAAACAACTCGTATACCGATATCGAGCTACTCGAACTTTCAGATTCGTAACCCATAGTCTCTCTTTCACCAGATCTTCTATATAGAGGTGGGTGTTTATCAACACGCACTCTATGCCATCTATTCAAGTGAACCCCATACTACTGTAGAGAGTTTAAAAGAGGTTCTTTATTGTGAGAGTTTTCGTCTTTTCTCTATGAGCATATCAACTTCTCTCTCTAGAGCATCTAGGGGTACTGATATCGATATGAGTGTTGATCTACCTCTAAACCCCTTACCCGATATTCTAGCTTCGATAACACCCATATGCTTTAAATTGTTTACATACTCATATACCTGAGTATGCTTCCTAGGTTCTTCACCATATAGATGACATATACTTCGATATTCTTCTTCAACTTCACCTATTCTAGCATATGGAGCATTCTTTCTTTTGAGAACTGATATAGCTGCTTTAAGTATCAGCAATTCATGTAGTTGGAGATACGGTAATATATCCGATATCCTCACTACATCTGGTTGTACTTGACTTAGAGCTTTTCTAACATGATCTATTGTGACCTTATGTGATCCTTCATAATCAGCAGCTTCACCAGCTAGAAGTAGTGCTTCTATTGCTGCTCTAGCATTTCCTTCACCACCCTTATCAACTCCTTCTATATCTGCTATATACCTAAGGATTTCATCGTCAACAGTACCTGGATAAAATGCTTCATTTCTTCTCTGTTCAAGAATATCGTAGAGTTCATTGGATTTGTATTTCTCGAATATTATGACATGCTTTAGAATATAGCTTTCAGTTGTTGGATCGAGTTTATCTAGTGATGTTCTGTCCCTAGCTATGAATATGAAACTCAATCTCTTCTTAATATCGGAGTACTCATCGTATAGTCGTACAAAGAAGTATACAGCATCATTTCCTGCTACATTAACAAAATAATCAAATTCATCTAGTGTTACTAGAGCATAGACATTGTTTCTCTCCATAAAGTTTAGCAGTGCTAACATCATTTCTCTTGGTGAAAGACCTCTTAATGGAATTGGAGCTCCCATCTGTCTAACAATTTCAGAAACAACTTCATAGAGAGTTCTATCTCTATGACAATTGACATGTATATACCTTAAATCGATACCTCGTTCTTTAGCTAATCTCCTCATTTCACGTCCAAAAACTTTAGCCGTAGCTGTTTTACCTGTTCCAACACCACCAATTAGAAGTGCACGCATACTGGCTACTCCAGGATTCAATATGATAACTCTGAAGATCTCAGCTAATCGTCTAAGCTGTTCTTCTCTATGTGGTAGTGTTGGAGGTACATACTCTGGATACAGAACTTCCTTATTCCTGAAGACACTCATTCTGTTAATAACACTTTCGAGTAGGTCACGAGCACTCTGCATTAGATTCGCCCAACTCCACTCTATCTTTCAGCAACTTATAAAGCTAGGTGTTAGTCAAAAGTTAAACCAGATCACTTCAGCAACTAAGTGTTGAGCAACACTACAACAATTCTCTATGGTGTGAAACCATGGTCGAGATTACAAAAGCATTGAGAAAAGTTTTGGATTTATTGAGCGATACCATACTCAGGAAATCGTTGTATCGAATACCCTGTATTGAAGAATTATTGAAAGAATTTCTAGATAGGGATCTACAGCATGAAGTTATAGGTTATGGTGCATGTGGGGACCCCATATATATGTTCAAGGCTGGTAAGGGTACTAAGAGAGTTCTTTTAGTGGGTTTTGTAGATCCAGATGAACCTATAGGAGCTTTAACAATCAAATTTCTATTATTTGAAATACTACAATATCTCAATGAAATATCGAGAAGAACAAGTCTCTACATAGTGCCAATAGCTGATCCCTGTGGAGCTAAACTTAATGAGAATTGGTTTGATAATCCATACGATATCAAAAGGTATATCCTTGAGAGATTCAAAATAAAAACAATAGAGGGATTCATGCCAGGTAGATGTAATAACC
>CAZUDD010000116.1:0-2287 GCA_964619665.1 uncultured Desulfurococcaceae archaeon
TACCTATTCCACATATAGGTTCTTCCCTAGATTCATTTGTAAGAACTGCGTTCAATTCCTCAACTTTCTTTGCATTAAGATACTCTATAGCGATAACAGCCTCGTACTTTATGAATGGTTCAAGACCTCGAATTATCTTGTTTATAGTGAGTAGAGAGATTAATGCTGGTGAAAGTATTGTCAACGATATTCCTAACATTAAGACCAATATGACAATGGCTAAAACACTACGTGAGAACATTCTGAAAAGCATCGCTAAACACCTTATTATGACTAGCCGTCGCCTCTACATTGAGTATACAGGGGTATAAGTTCTGTTCGCTACGCCGTGCACGCAAAAAGTTTTATATCACCTCTACAAGTATTCATCTACAAATGTCTAGACACAGTCTATTCAAATTATAGAGAAAAAGATGCTCAGAGTAGCTCAGCCACATCACTTATCAGAGCCTTCACCTTCATCACGGCACAGGGACATCAACGTATGAATCCAAAGCTACTTCTATCAGCGAAGTTCACTGTATAGTACTTAGGCTTCAATGCTTTAACTATGTAGTCAAATGCTTTCCAGGGATCACTACGAGCTCCACATGTATAGACATCTACTGTAGCATAGCGATACTCAACCCATGTATGAATAGCAATATGGCTTTCGACCACCAGTGCTATGACTGAGACACCACCTTTTTTACCACCAAAACTCCAGCTCTTTATCTCAACTAGAGACATATTTGCTAGCTCTGCTGCCTCTATAACGATCTGTTTGAGTTTGTTCTCATCGCCACCTACTTCTACATCTATTTCATAGAGATTTCCGTATACGTGTTTACCTACTACTTTATCTTCCGTCATTGCTCCAATCCATTTTCAAGAGCTTTCCTCTCGGGGTGGCTTCTACAATTCACTAGCTTTATAAGCTCTTCCCTCCTGAAGCGGTTCTCACCATTGTTTCTAGCGTCTATATTCACCTTGTTTTCGATGGACATAGCTGTGAATAGATGCAGTAGCTACATTCCCATGGATATCTAGGTGCAGGTCTACCCTCAATAGTACTTCTAACAAGATCTGTTACTTCACCATCACTTGCAGGTGTATCTATTAAGAACTCGGCAATTCTATCAGGTGTAATATACACCAAGATACCTTTAGGAAGACCCGTTAACCACAGGTATATTCTGACCTGCATTACATGGTGTTGAAGAGGTATATGGGTGTCACTACGAACACTCTTTATCTCTATAAGAACATCACCTACAATTGCATCAACTCTACCCTTAACAATATATGTAGTTCCATCAACTACAACTTCCCTTTCATATTCAACTTCTGTCTTCACATTATCAACTCCAAGAAGTTCAGAAAGTAGCTTTTCGAGACCAAGATGAAGTAGTTCTCCCATAAGTGCAACTGGTTTAAAAGCAGATGCTAAAGCCAATTCTTTGTAAAGCTTTGAATATCTTAGTTTTAGAGGACATGAAATGAGGTCTGTTACATAAAGCTCATTTTCAAGTCTACTCTCCATTCTCTTCTTAGTATCCTCTATTTTCCACTGATACAAAAGCTCAGAAATTCTCAGTGGTATTTCCTCTACCTTTACGTAGTTTATACCTTCCATGTTCTCGCAACCTCCATACATCATCCTTTGTGATACTACCCTTTTCAGCTATAGCTCTAGACACATCGAGTTCCAGATCAAACTCTGTGTATACTCCAAGTCTATGGAGTATTTCGTTAGCTTCCACAAAACTTTCACAGTTTAGTAAATGTTTTGCTAGGGATAGACTAGCTACGATATCAGGTTTGAGCATAAATACCGTTATCTGTATTGGCGATAGAAAAACTCTTCTTAGACCAAAACGAATTGACTTAACACCATAGAGACCACTATACACCGATAAAGGTGTTGAACTCGATTCTGTGTATGCATATCCAATCAATTTCTTCAATATCTCTATATCTTCTATGGAGAGTATATAGCCTCCAACTAGACCACCTTTTTCAGCGACTTCAGAAATCCTCTTTAACACATAGCCAAACGGTAATTCTCCATCAGCACCAGGATAAGCTACAGCTAGTAATGCTTTGAGACCTTGACTTACAGTATTTGCTAATGCTGAAACACCTATAGAGTCAGCTAGAGGACTCCACAAATTCTCTTCAAAACCCAGTGCTAGAGAATCTCCCCCTACATCAACTCCGATAACGAGTTCACATCCAAGTCTACTACATGCATCCAAGATTTCTTTTGCAAAACCTTTTGGACCTCCATAAATATCGAATACAATGA
>CAZUDD010000116.1:2297-5157 GCA_964619665.1 uncultured Desulfurococcaceae archaeon
CTGTTCAGTGCCTTAGCAACATTAGAAGCTTGAAATCTTATTCTAGTACCTGATCTAATAGCATAGCTATCACCACCAACGATACAAACACCTTCACAAAGTTTTTCACATCCATGTATCGCTTCCAATGGTATTGGACCTGGGTTGGGATCAACACTATACCTTTCCCATACAATACTGCCTATCAAGGCATTACCTCCACATCTTTCATAGGATTTAGCTAAGACTGCTGCAGTTACTACATCACCACCTCCTCCAATACCTATGAAGAGAGTTTTTGGCATGTCTTCAATATGAAGACAGAACAACCTGAATACCCATGTAGAGGCTATTCAGCGTAGAATACGCTCATCATCTATCAGACCGTGGTCGAATCATCACCTAATTACTGGTAGTATTTGTGTAGCATCATAAACAACTATGCTCAAATCTCTATCAGTAGATCTTAGTATATCAAGAGCTTTTTCTCCACTATATTCTGAAGAATTGATAGTGAGTTTCGCAGCATAATAGGAACCTACAACAGCTATCTTTGCATCCAATTTCTCGCCCGTTATAGAGATGATGAAGGCTTGTTCACGAATACTCTTTATCAACTCATATACATCTATACCTTTACTCTGCTTATGAATTATCGTAGATCCACGAGCAATAACCTTAGCCATGATATCACCTTGGAGAAGTTTTTCAGCTATTATAGATTCAACAAGTCTTTCTCTCAGTAGCTGCAGGACTCTGTCTTTTAAACCCATAGACATTGTATTCAGTGCAATACTACAGCAAGTACTTGAAACTCCTAGTCCAACAGGATTTAGAGCTATAGTCATGGATAAAACACATCTATCTCTATCAAGTGCTCGACATGTAATCTCAATAAAGATACTCTGGATACCCAGATCATTATATGCCACAACTCTAATCCTATCGGTACTAGCTTCAAACTTTACATCATCTATATGAACAGTTCTATCCTTGACTTCACTACGAAGGTATAGTGAAATTCCATGCTCTTTGAATTCTATGATATTGTTTAAAAGTCTGCTCAGGTTTTCACGATGAGATAACAACTCCAATATATGTTCACAAGATGCATATACATCGACACTTGAAGTTTTGACTATCATGGCTTCTACACCATTTCAAGCTACATTAACTTTTATAGTGAGGTATTAAAATCTTCAACTCTAAGGAGTGCATCAACACTCTACATAGTGATCTAGTTAGAATCCTTGTAGAGGTGCTGAGGTTATGGAGGAGAGTACAAGGGAATTAACTGTAAATCTAGATGAACTTTCAAAGGCTTGGATTCAATATGATGAAGCAAGCGATACACTGTACATACATCTAAGTGATGAAGAACCTGATGAAACGTTGTTGCTAGAGAACGATATTGTGTTGAAATTGAAGAGTAACAGGATTATAAGTATTACGATACTCAATCTATTTAGACGTATAAGAGAATAAACTTGTTGTCATCAGATACTATAGCTTCTTATACAGACGTTGATAATATCTTGATATGTAAAAACATATGTGCTTCTGAGTTTACATAGTAGAAACTTATTTAAACTAGTTTATGAACCTACATTCTTTGGTGAAATCTTGGCAAGACTAACCGAAACAAGGAAAGTTCAGCGTTTTGGAAGATCAACACTGATGGTATCTTTACCAGCTGAGTGGGTTAAAGAAGTTGGTCTTCAACCGGGTGATAGCGTTAGAATTGAGGTTAGAGAAGATGGCTCGTTGATGATTATACCCCTAAAACTTGAAGAGAAAGGAGGTCGTGAAAGAGAAGCCGAGATCAAGATCTCAACACATACACCTGAATCCACATTAGCTAGAACAATATATGCTCTATATTTAGCAGGTTTTGATAAAATCATAATCAGATCTATATCAGATGAAGTGTATATTCGTTCTCAACATATGCAGAGTATTAGGAACATGGTTAGAATGCTTATAGGATCTGAAATTCTTGAACAATCACCTTCTAGAGTAGTAATACAGATGTTTGTTGATGTTGAACACTACAGCCTTGACAATCTAGTTCTCAGGGTACTAACAACTCTTCGAACAATGTTGAACTATCTTATGCATGCTATTAGGACGTTAAGTGAAGAACCACTTAAAGAGGTGCTAGAGCTTGAATATGAGCTAGATAGAATTCATGCACTTGCTGTTAGAGCTATAAACGTATTATCTCTTCAAAGATCGATTCCCTTCATGTCTGAGTATAGAGCCTTGATTAAGAGTCTCGAAGATATTGGTGATGCACTATACCATGCATCAAGAATACTTCTCGAAAAGCCAAGTATAGTCAAGATATTGAGTGATGTTACTGGAGAAAGATTTGAAGAACTCGAAACAGCTTTGATATACCTACTAGAGATTGTGTATAAAGCTATTGAGACAAGGAATCTAAGTATAGCTAGTAGAGCAATAGATCTCTCTCAAGAGATACATACGTATGTGAGCAAGCTAGAGATGGAAACTCTATCGAAACTTAGTTCACAGGATGAGTATGCTAGTACAAAGTCATTCTTTGAAAAACTAGGCTTAGTATGTTATCACTTACAGAGTGCAGCTGAACTTTCATTCGATATAGTGTTATCACTACTAGGTTCAGAAGTAGATCTAAGTACTATTGAAAGAAAAGAGAAGTAGTGTGATGGGCCCGCCGGGATTTGAACCCGGGACCACGGGGATTTTCGCCAAGAGGTCCCGAGTCGGGCGCTTTTGGCGTACCCCGCATCCTACCATGCTAGACGACGGGCCCATACCGAGAACAGAACTAATCCCAATAGATTATAAGCGTTAACATTGTGGTATGGATTTACAGAGGTGTTACAAGGATTTTCAT
>CAZUDD010000117.1:0-5070 GCA_964619665.1 uncultured Desulfurococcaceae archaeon
CTATAATTCCATTCATTATCTCTATATCTACATTCACTACTATAACATGTATAGTCTCTAGATTGACTAACTCTAGGCTGTTAAGCATACTCTCGGCAGCTATGCAACTATTCTTTGCACCATTCACTATATTTACAGCTGGATTTACAAAAGAGACCTATGCAATTACATTTCTATACTTGTTGCTCTTAATGATATTGAAAATTAGAGAGAGTGGATATCTCAAGACTACGATAATAGTATCATTGATTCTGTCTATCTCTATAGTTATGTCTCATCATCTAACAACAACTATAACAGGTTTGACACTCGTGTTTATGGCATTAACGTATGTCTTTATAGATAGGTCAATAGCTTTAAGATACCTATTCGTGATGGTGTTGTTCAATTCTATAGCTATAACCTATCACTATGTATTCTCCCATAAGGGTCTTGAAGTCGTATTAACGTTAAGAGATTTAACTACATTGATACTGTATACAGCCTTAGTATTCTATTTAGTGCAAGTACTGGTTCATAGAGTTCGTATAGAGAGAATTGGTATTCCAAAACTAGGTTTTATAGTCATAGCTATAGCCATAGTATTCGTGTTACTAAACCAAAAATATGAGTACATTCCAACAGTACCTAGGTTAAGTCTTTATGGACTTCTCCTAGTATCATCCTATCTAATACTGCTCTTATTCATAGCGTCTACTGTGGGCTTGATAGATAGAGTAGATAAAGTCTATATGATGTCGATAATAGCTGCTCCAACAATTCTCTATCTACATACAGCTCTAGCCTATGAAACTCCAATACCAGTGTTTATGTATAGACTACCCAATTTTCTAAATCTTGGTATCGCAGTAGGTTTTGGACTAGTAATGAATAGAATCAAGATTAGGAAGGTTTGGTTATGGGGTATAGCTACTCTAACTCTATTCTTAGCCATAAATACACCTTCTATGCCATTACTACTAACAATGGAGATTACTGAACTAGGTTATCACTGGATAAATACTTTTGAAGAATACGTATCTATGAGTTTCCTTAACTCAACTTTGAATAGAAGCTACATAGTGTTATCGGATACAAAAGCTTACTATGCACTAAAAGACTTCTTCAATATAACTGTTGACACTACAAAATGTGCTGAACTACTTATAGAAAAGAAATTTATTGAAGATCATTACGTGCTATACTACCACGTATTCATGTATAGAAAAGGTGTTTTAGTAGGTCTAGAACCTATAAAACCATTTATATCCTTGAAGACACTTTTGACAAGATATAGCTTGGTAGCTTTGTTCAATAAAACCTCAATAGTGTACTTAAGGTCTCTCTAAAATGGCATAGAAGGAGGATCAACATGGTTATGAGTATCGATAAAAAGCAAGAACTTGAAAAACTCGTTAAGAACTTCGTTAGAGAATTACTGGTAATTCTAGGTGAAGATAAACGTGATAGTACTAAAGATACTCCAGAGAGAGTTGCTCGTGCATTTGTAGACGAGTTTCTTCGTGGATACTTTGAAGATCCTAAACAATACTTAAAGACGTTTACTATAGGTGAAGGTATAGAGTCGAATAAGCATTCCGAGTACTCCAAGATAGGAGATATAGTCTTAGTCACGAATATACCTCTGAAAACTCTCTGTGAACATCATTTACTACCAATTATTGGTGAAGTACATATAGCCTATATACCTAGAGAAAGAGTTCTTGGACTAAGTAAATTTGCAAGAATTGTTGATGCCTATGCTAGAAGACTTCAAATGCAGGAACGATTAACAGATCAAATAGCAGATTTCATATATAGAGAACTCTCATCAAGAGGTGTACTCGTTGTTATAGATGCTATTCACCTATGTACTTTCATAAGAGGTGTTAATGAACCTCTTAGAATGATAACTATGAGTTTTCGTGGAGAGTTTGATTTTGATAAAGATCTTAGGAGAGAAGTTCTTGCTATGATATCGCAGAACATAGCTACAAATCCAGTATTTGGATACATACAGACCATTGTTAAAAGGCATATTGATAAAGCATAGAGTTGACTAAAGGCTATCAATCTCTTTGATAATATCAACGACCTGATTTAGGCTTTGAACTACATAGAATTGACCATGAACTCTGATCACGTTATCTAGATCTCTCTTCAATAGAATAGCCTTTAAACCTGCAGCTAAAGCACCTCCAAAATCTTCACTAATACCATCACCTATATGAACAATGTTTTCAGGTTCTATACCTAGACTTCTACATACATATAGAAAAGCTTCAACTCTAGGTTTAGAAAAACCAATTTCATCAGCATAGAATTGCTTATCGAAGTAATTACTAATGCCGGTACGTTCAAGGATAAGCCTTGTAATGATGCTAGGCCAAAATAGTACATTACCTAGAATTACAAGTTTCTTTCCAAGTAGTTTTAGTTTAGATAGTGACTCTTCAACATCGCTATACACAATATCTGTTTTACTAACAGACATTGAGGATCTAACAATAGCTGATCTAACATCGTCTACATCTATACCGAGTTCATCGGATAACATTTTCTGTGTATGCTCAACGACTTCTTTATCAGGTATAGCACCCATTCTTCTAAGTTTCTTAGCCTTTAAATAGACGTTGAGAATACTCTTCAATACGTCATTGAAATCCCTATTTATCTCTATAGAGATTGTATTTGCCAAAACTTCAAGGAATTTTCTTAGATTTAACAATGTATTCCATACATCAAAGGATAGGGCTACTATCATAGAACTACCCATGTTTGTTGCCTCAATATCTCAGCTATATCTACTTATCCTCTCCATAGAGAGAAGCTATCAGATCCAGGCTGACCTCATCACATATCTCAGTACCGAGGGCGTATTCATCACCTAGTTTAGTTTATTATTTGGTGCGCTAAAAGCAATACCGATTATATCCTAGGCCAGAGATAGAGTCTATGGGGTTAGTATTTGGATCACAATACTATTAGAGACATTGTGAGGAAGATAGTCCTAGACTATGCATTAACAGGAAGTACAGAGCTTAGAAAAGAGGTCCTGAATAAGCTTCTACGACTATTTGAACTAGATGAAAAAACTCTTGATATGATTAAGGAAGCTATAAAGACAAAGACTATAACTTTTGGTGCTAGTGATGTTAAGAATGTTGAAAGACTTGTTAGAACACTGTATAGAGTTGTAGACCCTAGTGAAGCATTGATTAGCTCTATCATTGCATACAATCCTGTTGATGGAACTCTCAATAGAGTTGAACTTAGGTTAGAGATAGTTAAACCTGTTAGCGAAATAATGCTAAACATAGAGAACGTATTGAAGCTGTATGAAGCAGTTCAACTCTTTCAAGCATCATACATACTATCTAGGTTTAGATCACCTACTACAGAGATTAAGCTAAGTGATGATATCCCCAAGTATCTCAGTATGTTAGCAGAAAATGCATTATCTAAAACTATCGAGAAATTCATAAACCATAAGCTAATGTGTATTGAACAAGCATCATACTTCACATATAGATCACTAGTAAACAAGATGATGACTTCATTGGCAAGTGTGGGTGGTGAAGTCCTGCTTATAAGTCAAGCCATGTCTATACCACGAAAAGTATCGAGAGGTGATTTAACTGTTCTTGATACAGCATTGAAAGAGATTAGTGATGGTAGACTAGTAAACTCAATACTATGCATGACTGTATCCAAAGAGTTAGAACCTCAATTACTCAGTATTCTACGTAGTACTGCACAAGAAATCGTAAGATCTAAACTTGATCAAGGTATGGCAATGAGCTTAAAGGAACTTCATAGTGTTGTATGTAGAGCATTTGTTGAAGAAGAAAAGATCTATAACTGCGACTATATACTTGAAAACGTTGTTGGTACAGCACCTCAAGATCTAAGAGAGTTCACAGAGTTGGGCTATACACTAATGAGAAGTCTTAGAAAATTTGAAGCACTTCTCTATGGTACATATTCACGAGATTTAATTGCTAAAATGCGTGGTCTAAAAAGCTATGAAGAGAGACTACTGATAACAACAATAATACATGCTATATTCATGAATACATACATAGAGTTCTTGAGAAGTCCATACGAACTCTCTCCTGTACTTATAGATCTTGTGAACAGAATTATGAATACCCTAGTAGAGAATAGACATGTACTACCCCATGAAGATACGAAATTAGCTGATTTAGCTTCATACTATGTAGAATCCTTCAAAATGTCAAAATCAGCTGGAAATATTGTTGACAGTAAGGTACTACTGAAAACACTTATTGAGACATTAGCTGAAGTAACTCGATTCCTCAATATCAAGGTCGATGAAGCGAATATACGTGAAGTACTTGGAGAAACCTCGATATATACAAGGTATAGCTATGCATCTACAGGTGAAAAGATACACATAGTTTTGAATCCAAGAGCAATAGTATCAGTCTACGATGGACTCATCAGACGATGTCTAGGTATTGCTCGAAGTGATGACATACCCTTTGTTAGAAGAGTTATAGGGGAAGATCTACAAATCTGTAGTTGGATTGAAAAAGAAAGAGATCTACTAGTAAAGGAGGGTTTAGAGATTAAGCTATTCTACTGCTAATCCTCAGCAACACGGGTACTCATCAATACTCAGTCACAGCCGTATCATCACAGGATCTAGCTCTAAACCTAGATCTCTAGACACTATTTTAGTTCTTTTGATTAATGGAGTTAAACAGTTTAAAGCTTATTAATATACTATGAGTTTGGAGACCCGCTAGACACCCCCTATAGGGGGAGGATGACAGCGGGACCCCCGCCTTCATCACACATTACTTGGTTTCTGAGAATACATAGTGTTTTAGTTTATCGATTACATTGCTTAGAGTCTTAAATGCAAGTCTACCGTATGTATAGACTTCGACACCATCTATTGAATCGATGTGTTTTAGAGCTGATGTAAATAGCTCAAAATGAGTTCGCGGTAACACAGCTACGATCTTTCTATAGTATCTAACTATCTTTGATAGTATTGAAGAGAGCTTCTCTATAAAGATTCTTTTGAAAGGCTCTCTAAGAGCTGTAGGTGGAAAATCGTAG
>CAZUDD010000118.1:0-5066 GCA_964619665.1 uncultured Desulfurococcaceae archaeon
TTGTACACATGTTCAAAGACCTTGAATCAAGATCAAGAGAAATTCTACCAGAAGATCTCGAAGCGATATATAGGTTTGAACTGGATTATAGGGCTGATATCCCAAGACCATACCTATTGATGAAAGCTAGAGAAGCTCTTAGAAAACTAAAACTATTAAGAGTAGAGCCTATAGATAACCACATCTATGTCATTGGCAGAGATCTCTCCATAGAGATCCTCTCTATGCTATGGGAACACTACATCATGGCTGAAATAACAAAGACAAACTTTGTTATACCTCAATACCTAAAACCATATCTACATAAATTACTCAATGTATACAAGAAATATCTTCTACTTGCTATGAAGTTAAAGATCAAAAGCTATGAACTAGCACTAACAATACTTAGAACAGCAGCATCGATATGTCTAGCCTATGGTGATAGATGTAGAGAACCACTAATCAATGCACTTGGTATCGATATAGCAAGAAAAATAATTACACCAAGTATCAATCTGTAGAACACAATCATTGTGAAGTCCCTAAATACTCTCTCAATTCTCTTGGAGTTACAACTACACCTTTAACAGTATAACCATGTTTTTCAAGAAAATCTATAAAGCTATAGTCTATTGTAAGAAACATCATATTCGATAATTTAGCAGAAGCATAGTTAAGAGCATCGATAAAATCTCTATAACCCATATAGTATATCTTCATAGCCTCAATATATGCTGTAGCTGTAGGTGTTAAGAGTTTGTATGTTTTTCGAATAGCTTCAATCCCTATCTCAATACGAGAGAGTTTATCTCTTGGAATTAGCTTTAGGGATTTCCATAGCGCTTCTAGTAGAGAAGCTTCAAGGTAATACACATCTAGTTTCCTAAACAAGGGTATTACATCCATAACCTCTTTCTCAACTTCAATACCAAGTGCAGGAAGAAGAAACGATGTATCAATGAGTATTCGATTTTTTATCGATATACCTTTCCTGTTGTTCAATACTTTCAACCTCAAGCTCTTCCAGTGTAGTCCTAGCTATCTTCTCACCATGAATAGATAAGTATATAGCATCTGGAATAGGCTCCAACACAATCTTTCCATCTACGATACTCAACCTCAACTTACTCCCTTCATCAATTCCAAGAATTTCTGCAACAGCTTTAGGAATAACAATAGTTCTCTTTTTACCAACACGAATCTCCATGGTTAGACCCATATCAAAGCACCAGGCTATCTATCATTAATCAGATATAAAACGTTATTCAGAGTATCAAAGGAATTCCGATAGTTTTCTCGAAAAATAGTTACTTAGGATTCTCGATTTTTCTATCCATTGTTTAGAACCTAAAACAGTGTATTTATCGAGTATCTCCATAAGTTCTTTCTCGTTATCTATCCTTATAGGTTTTGATCTTAACATGGCTCTCACATTCTCTCTGACAAACCATACTCCTATAGGTATATCGAAACCACCATATATTTCTCTCAGTAGAACTGCTGTTGCTTGTCTACCAATGCTGTAGAGGTATTCTGCTACTGCTAGTCTAGAGGCGTAGTAGCAACCACCTATCTTAGCATAGGTTGTTCTACCACCATAGAGCTCGTAGTCACCTTCAACAACAACTTCTTTACCCCATCTATTCCATACAGAACCTGGAAACCATGCTTCTAACCATTCGAAAGACCATATCTTTGGAAATAGTATCGCTATAAATGTATTCCTATGGATTTTCCTTATAAATACATAGATGGAGTCTATAACTGGAAACTCCTTGATCTTCCTAACTAGGTATCTAGATAGGATATCGTCGACTGCTGTTATAGCCCATCGAGTAGGTACTAGTTTTCTTCTATCCTTTTTGCCTAGTGCACCAACACTAAGGAGCTTCTGTATATAGGAAACAGGTATGCTATGTCTATAGAGCTCAACAACAGCTTTAACGGCACTTAAATCAGTATCGCTATAGACCTTTTCAACAACTCTATGGCTAGACGATGAGCTATAGATTGAGAGTTCTTCTATTGGTGCTCTAGGACCCATAGGAGGTTCAATATCTGTTAATGAAGGTCTTAGATGTGGTGTTTTCAAAAGCTTTAACTCTACATCGATAGGTCTAAGACTTAAAACAACCTCATGTAGTTTAAGAACATAGCTATCCTCAACATCGTTAACCCTAACTCTTTTACCACCATAAACAATAGATAACCTGTAGAGCAACACATCATCTATTGAAATACTAACCCATTTCTCTGGTAAATCATAGATACTAGTATCACCTAGTATAGGTGGTGTACCCAGAGATACCCATACACATGGATACATTGAATAACCAACATAGATCGATGGTGGTGTAGAACCAAAAACAGTTTTTGATGATGTTAAAGCTTTGAGTCTATACCTCCTAAAGAAATCTATGGTTAGAGGACAGTAGGCATAGCCACAGAGCTTTTTAGCACCACGACAAAGAATACATAGCTTACTACGAATCTCCATAGCTTTATCCACAGCTAAAACCAGCTTTTCCTCTATCTATACTCTTTGGGTGCTACTATAACTAGGTTTTCGAGGATGTAAAGAAGGCTTTTGTGGTATCACCTATGTTCTTGATGATGTTGTATACTACATGGTGATTTGTGTATAGGTGTTAATTAGTTCAGGTATAGCTCTATGCTATGGTGATTAGTCTGAGTATTGATACTGCTAGAGATTATCGTATTCTTGTTGCTGAAGATGCTATAGCTAGACTTGAGAATAGAGTTAAGGTATGGAATCTTCCATATCCATTGAATAAGGGTTTAGCTCTTGAAAAAGTAAAGCAGTTGAGATCTGAGTTAATGAAGATTAAGTATAGTTTTCTTCCATTAGACATGTTGTTAGAACATGAAGCTTTTAGAAGTATTGAGAGTATTGTTCGTGAACTAATATCTATGTTGTTACCTCCTAGGGGTACTAAGATTGAAGGTGATAGTCAAAGACTTGCTGTAGCAGAGATAAGGTATTCTCTATGGGTATTAATGGGTCTTCGTGCAAGACTATCTCTTGGTGAAGAGAATAGACCTGAGTACGCTGTTGATGTTGTTGGTGTTGAAGTTGGCTATGTTGAGAAACATCCTAGAGCTGATAAGCTATGGATTGCTAAGATGGGAACAGAGAACTACTCATTTACAGTGGTAACGAATATTCATAATCTGAGAAAAGGTGAAGTGAGAGGTATAGCTATTCTACCACCAACAGATTTCTTTGGAGTTATAAGTGAGGCTATGATATGTACTGATCCATTACCAAGAGAATACAAAGGAAAAAGAATACCTCTTGATCTAGTACATAGAGCTGAACTAGTGAATCAGGTAGAGGCTATAGTTAAGAGGTTGAGTAGATAACGATATGGATTAGAGCCAGTCTATGCTATACCATAGCTATCTCTATCGATAGTCCAAGACTATGTAGTTCATCTCTAAGTATCTTTGTTAATGCTTTTAGTTGAGATAGCGCATAGTATGCATAGCTTATCCTACGACTATTCTCGTCATGTAAAAACCTAGTTTTTGATATTGGTACTGGTTTCAAGAGTATACTCTCTACATTAAGTGTTTTGAAGAGGTTTGTATATGCATGTCTATCAGCAGTAACTACAACAACTTCTCGTTGTTTTGATAGTGCTATACCTACTTCACATGGTGTATAAGCAGCATGTGTATCTATAGCAGGGTTCAACCTATTCAATTCTTCTAAGAGTAGCTTTACTAGAGACGCTCTCAATCTTCTATAGGGATCTTGAGGATGTGCCTGATGTTCGTACATCTCTACATATAGACATAGTGGTATAGCCATATATTGCCTAAAGATATGTTCATTCTCGTAGAACTGATTATGGATACCCATATACAGTACATTGGTATCCACAACAATTCTTCTACGAGTTTTCTCTATATAGTCTACTAGAGCAACATCTCTATCTTCTTGACATCCATAAGAACACTCCTCTATAGCTAGAAGCCTCACCCCAGATACATTGAGTAATAGATTGAGTGCTTTCTTAACAGGATCAGGTAGAGATACTTCATAAGCTTCTCTAGCTAGTTTATACAGTGCTTTCAATATGCTATCTGGTGAACAATAATCATCTATTTCAACTATTATCCTAGGTGACCTACCATAGAAAACCTCTATCTTCATAGATCTACAGCTACACTCACTGTAATCTCTACCTATATAGCATGGTGTAGCACTATTCTCAAGATTAAACCTATACTGTGTTAAAAGAGTTTCTCTCCTAAGAATCGATACATCTCTAAGTAGCTTACTATGAGTATCATCATCAACATATATAGTCTGAGCTGTAGGCTTCAATCCATAGCTATGAACTTCATGAACAGGTTGTATTGGTTTAGGTGTATATGGATAGAAAGAGCTTCTCCATGGACCCCATAGAAACGATATGTATAGTGCATGAAGTAACGACCTATCAACAACCATAGAGAACGAGACAACTTCTATTCTAGAACCAGAAGAAATAACAAAACATATATCATAACCTTTAACAGCATCTATAACCTTCTTAACGTAGTCTATAAAACTAGGTATTTCCTCGATAGAAGTCTCGATATCTGGTAGAATAGGCATAGACACAATCTCCACATCACTAAACACACTCTTTAAAATCTCGACAAGTCTATCGAGATCATCAGCTCTTCTACGAGTAGAAACAACAACTATTTTCTTAGGAGAACAAACTTCATAACCACGAAAAATACCTGTTAACGAAGCCTCTATAGGATAGCTATAGAAAACAACAAGAACTTTATCATGCTCTGAAAACTCCATGAAAACACCTCACTCCATAATAAAGAGGTTGAGTTCCAGAGCTAAGCTATAATGAGAAACACGGTAAAGTCCATTCAATGCTTTCTCAGATACCTAATAGCTATTGCTATAACAATACCCATCAACAATATTGTTAGAGCTAGATACACCATATAATTTCTATCAAAAATCATTGGTTTACCTAGTAAAGAAGTAGATGATGTTTGCTTAGAATACATTATTTGAGTAAACATAACTATGGTATACGTCGTATATG
>CAZUDD010000119.1:0-4985 GCA_964619665.1 uncultured Desulfurococcaceae archaeon
GAATGCAAGTCAAGTGCTGCTGCAAATACTTTTAGACACTGGGAAGTCAGAGCATCCCCAACAACGCTTCTCATATATGTTAAGGATGGAGATGTAAAATATAAGGAGAGTTATGAAGGAGTTCTAAAAAGACATGAACTATCTCAAGTAGTTGAAGGCTTTATTGAGAGAGCAGAAAAAGCATTGAGAGGAGAACCTGTTAAACCACCAATAGAGAAGAAAGCCGTTGATTTTAAGGAGCTTCTTCAAGTATTGTTGTATGTGCTACGAATGCATGAATTGGAAGAGAGGTTAAGACATAGTGAAGACCATGAATAGAGTGCAGAGTTCTTGGTTTAAACATGATGATAGTAGGTATTTTAGGTCGGTTAAATCCTGTGTTATAGGGATGATGCTTGCGGCCGTAACTGATTTGATGAAGAGAGGGCGGGCTTTTCTTGACCGTCTAATAACCCTTTATGGGAGTAAACATGGGAACTACCATTAGGAGATGAGGAGATTAGTCCCAAGCTGATCAGTGATGTAAGGCCTCCCCACACCGATTATCTCTTTGCTAATTCTGCATATTCTAACAGTTCCGGAACCATCTTTAGAACGTCATCTACGGTAACTATACCTATAGGTTTACCATTCTCATCGATTACAGGTATATGACCATGTCCTGTACCAATCATTAAGTTTACTACACTTTTCAGAGGAGCTGTAGGTTCAACAACACTAACAGGCCTAGATACTATATCACCTACTCGAGTTGTATGCATATCAAGCCCTTTTGCAATGACCCTCAACACAATGTCTTTAGCTGTTAAAATACCAAGTACTCTACCTGTATCATCGACAACTATGAGGGATGCTATATTGTGTTTTTCCATAAGCTTTATACCTTCATAAACTGATGCACGGTAGTTTATTGTGATGGGGTTGGGCACCATTATATCTTGAGCTGTTAACAACTGGTTTCCCCTGTTAAGATTGTACTCCCTCACCTAGAGAAGCCTTGAGGTAGTATATAGCACTAGCCCTCTTTAACAATCACTTCTTGAATTTGTGCTTTACCAGGAACTTCTCTAACTATCTCTGTAACAGAAATGGCTCTAGACAATATCTTTAGATGTGGATATCGAGAGATACTCTCTAAGAACTGCTTTGCAATACTTGATGGATCTACATCTCCTGGTGTAATAACCATATAGGCAATACTCTTTTTTGCAACAACATCTTTTGGACCAATAACAATCCTATAACTACTACCGATGATTTCTATACCTATAGCTAACTTCAACTCTATATTCTTAATATAGTTTTTCTTTCCATAAACCATGAAAGATCCTTTAGGTAGATATTGACCTGATGGTGCTGCAAAAGATATTTGATTCCTATAAACCCAGAATACATCGATAGATCTTAAACCAAGTTTCCATGCCTTACTATAACATGCTGCTAGAACTGCGGCTTCTCTCAGTGTGGTTTCATCAACTTCTTTACCATGCGTTTTTATAACAACTGCTGAAGCTCCATGTATATCTGCATGTAGTACAATATCCTTCTCCTCAGCGTATTTCTTAAGCAATGCTATGTTTTGACTTGCATCCCTACCTGCTAGCACTAGAAAACCAGTTGAAGTTATCATCCAATGAAACTTTTCATACCATTCACTAGTTCTACTAAGCTTTATAGCCATACCCTCTTTCTCTTCATATAGTCTGTGTTTAAGCTCCTTAATTCTAGACTCAATCCTATTTTTCTCCTCTAAAGCTCTAGAAATAGCACTCTCTAATTCATGAACTTTTCTCTTTAAATCATTATAGATATCAATTAGTCTACGCTTAACATCTAACTCTACAATATGACCTTCTATCTCAACTTTAATAATACCTCTATGCTTATCAAATTCCCTGACACTACATTCTGTAACTTTATCCCAACCAATAGAACTTATCTTCTCTACAACACAATTATGTATCTGTTCAATATATGGATAGTTAATCTCTATGACTTCTAAAACTCTCTTTAAATTATGTAGTTCTTTGTTAAGCTTAGATATATGCACATCTATAGATTCTACTGTTTTCTTCAATCGCTCTAATTCAGACTCTATTCTACTTGTTTTCTCCTCAATAATCTTTTGTATCATCAACTCAGTAAAGTATTTATCTATAGCTTCATTGAAAGAGCTATACAACTCTATCCTATCACTATCTATTGATGGTATAAACGGATAGAACCCAATGGGTTTACCATTTTTGTCATAGACTATACATGGTTTAGGATTTAGGGATACTTCCTCAATGAAATTCAAAATAATTTCTCTTAGCTTAGCTATATCTTCAATAGATAGTCTAGCTATGTCTAAGTTCTTATCAATTCCATGTATGTGAAGAACTGTTTCAGCTACTTCTGGTGGTATACCCCACCCCTTTATGAGACCTCTTATAAGGTCTTTCCCAATCTTGATGTTTTCAAAGAGTTGATCGAGAGATAGAGTAGATATATCCCCCTTTGTTGGTGGAGGTACATAGATATATCCAGGTTTCAGCACTCTATCTTTCATGATCCTACTTTCGCTAATCACTAATATCTTTCTCGATCCGTCACAGATACAGATGGTGCCTCTGGGTAGAAATTCAGCTACAAGGTATCTCCTAGTAGATCCACATCGAAGAACTATGAATAGTATTCGTTCGGAATCTAATTGTTCTAGATCTTCAATACGACAATCCCTAAGCAGTTTTCTCCAAAGTGTTTGTTTACCACTAGCTTCTGAAAATTCTTTTATTCCATGTACTGTAGTAAGAGAGATTCTACAACCAGGATCAATTAAAAGCCATAGTGGTGTTGCAGAACCGATCTTCCTTAATTTCAATAGAAGTTTTTCATTTATGAGGTAAACGTTATCAATATAGCTAGACACAATAACCTCTTTTTGTTCTTTTAGCCATACCTTTAAATCGAGCCAGTTCATAGAGGTTTTCATGAGATGAAGTACCTCTTAACAAAATTCCTTGTATTCCTAAGGAGATACCCATTAGAGTTCCAACTAATAATAGTTAGGACAATTATTGGCTTTATCGTTGGTTTACTACTAACTCTAATATCAATGACAGGAATCATAGTTATGTTGGCTGAGTATATAGGTATTCATTCATGGGTTATAAATGCAGTAATACTTGGATTAACATATATACCAACAATAAAGCTATCTAAAAGTCTTGGTGCATCAAAGAAATTCGATGTATATTTGAGAGGTGCTTCAACATATTTCTCAGCTGCCATCATAGCACATGCACTCACTGCTTAGGTCTCTAAGTAATCTAACCTCGTAAAGAGTCATAATCTCGATTATAGTCTCTAAGTAGTTGGGAGGTAAGACTACAGTTCCCTTTTCATCAATCGGAAAGGCGTATGGTAGATAGAGAGTAAGACTGATATCTTTATCTAGATTCTTCCTAACCTCTAAACCGAACTTCAATGGTATTTCATCAAGGTTCCTACCTCTCTCAATCTCTTTCAAAATGTAAGCTGCTCCAAAGATTGTTAATTGATATGGTCCTAGATTTCTAGGTTTAGCTCTATTCATTTTTGAGGTGATAAAAGTATGAGTTCTACCTCTTGGGGGATGATCTCCCATAATACCACCAATAACAACGTATTTAGCGTTTTGCAAATCTGATACTGTTAAAGGTCTATCAGCTCTAGGATCAAGTACTATGACATCATCTCTGTGTTTTAACCATTCAGTAGCTGATTCCTTTACCAGCTCTACACCTAACTGTTTAAGTGTTTCTTCATGACAACGATTCCTAATGTTGCTTATCAAGACACGATTGCGACCAAAAATATCAATGACAAACTTGTATTCCAATAGAATCCACTTATTTATGCATGACTCTAGATGCTCTATAACTACGAAAAACATAACTCTACATACACCCAAACCACTAAATAGTCAAAAAGCTTAAAACACACTTCATTGTTAAGCACATGTGAAAAGGGTTCGAGTATGTCATTCACACAAAGACCTCCTATAACACCTATGAAAGTACTTAGAGGTGCTATAAACAAGATAGTCATGGTAAAAGTAAAGGAAGGTCTTGAGTATGTAGGTAGACTAATAATGACAGATCAAACAATGAACGTAGTACTCGAAGATGCCGCTGAATACAATAGCGGTGGTAAAGAAGTTTTGGCAAGATATGGAAGGATATTCATTAGAGGTAGTCAAGTACTATTCATATGCACAGACTATGTACAGGCACAACTAAGACAAAGTGCTTCAACAGAGTAAACGGTGTATAGGTGATGCGTAGAAAGAGCTTTTCAAGACGTACCACCCTACCCAGATCATGTCCGGTAAACTTCGATTTCTCTCCAGATAGAATTGAGTGTAAACTCTGTAGATACTTTGATGCATGTCTAAGAATCTATACAAAGGCTAAGGGCTTAGCTAGTAGAATCAAGTAACGTTGGGTCCATAGACATACTCAAGAGATCTACGATAACACAACAAGTAATTGAATATCCAGCCTCTTTAAAGGGGGATATAAGGCTATTATTCGCTACTAAGACCCTATACACACAAGCAAAGAGGTTGTGGGGTAGAAAATGAGAAACATTATCGTAAATGAACTGAGATGGCCTGGTGTAGAGGACCTAAATGTTGAAATTGTTGAGAGAAAGGGTCTTGGACACCCAGATCATATCGCTGATGGCATTGCTGAAGCCGTTAGCCGTGAACTCTGTCGATACTATATGAAGAAGTATGGAACAATACTTCATCACAACGTTGATAAGGTATTGGTCGTTGGAGGTCAAGCTAAGCCAGAATTTGGTGGAGGTGAAGTCCTACACCCAATATATATCATAGTCTCAGGTAGAGCAACATCTTTTGTTAAAACTCGTGAAGGAATTGACTTTGTTCCTCTAGGACACCTAGTTTTGAAAGCTTCTAAAGAATGGATTAGAAAGAGCTTTCGCTATCTAGATCC
>CAZUDD010000120.1:0-4865 GCA_964619665.1 uncultured Desulfurococcaceae archaeon
AAGTTTACCTCTCGTAGACTTCGATAACAAGCCTCTTTCATCGATACTAGGTCTAAAACCATCTCTAAACATCTTTATCAAGAGACTATCAACAGCTGAAACCCTAAACATCTCAACATAGTCGAAAGTCAGAACGGGTTTACCACTCCTATCAACATGTAGAAAACCAGCATATGGATCCAATCCATACCTCGTCAAGACTCTGAAGCTCTCTGCGTATAGAACTCCATAGAGATAGTTTAGACAGGTATTGAATGGATCATCAGAATCCTGATCTCTACCAGGAAAACCAATATCTCTTGGCAGTATAGACGCTATTGCACCCCAGTAAACCCTAGCAGCATTACCCTCTATACCCATGATGCTCTGCCTAACTTCATCTATAGAACCCTGTAATGCATAGACTTGATGCACTTTCTCACTTATCTCCTCAGCATCTTCAACAAGACTCTTCTCTCCCAATACCTTGGATAGATATCTAAGATAGTTTGCTTGATTAAGGATTTTCGATACAGCAAAACTCTTAGCATAGTCAAGAGCTCTCCTAGGATCTGTATACGCTATATACTGGGATCTCCTTGTATCGACAGTCGCTGTTATCCATGGTGGACACAGAGACACCATTGGTATACCTCTAGAATCGAGAAACACTACGTCTATTCCATTCCTAGCAAAAACTCTTATAGCTGATGAAGATACCGAGACTCTACTCGTAGCAATAACTATACGGTCTATCTCAGCTAATGGAACAACCCTTCTACTATTTCTACTCGTAACAACAACACATCTCCTCTTCACAGATATCTTAACACCGTATCCCTCAACAATCAATACTCTAACCATAGCCATCACCTAGATCTAAACACAGAACTTTCTATAGGGACAGGTCTGTGGACATGAGGATGATTTTGGTGGTTCTACATCACTTAACAGAATATCTATAACTTCATCTCTAGAACTAACGAATTCTTGTCTAAGAGAATCGTCTATGTATATAGGCTCTATACGAATCTTAGTTCCATCACCATTAACCATCATTATCACACCAAAATCAATTGGTATCTCTAGATAGCTCTCCATAGCAAGTGCATAACCAGCTAGAGCAACTGCATAGTCATGGCGATAAACACCGTATTTCAACTCAATAACTATAGAACCCTGAAACAGTGCATCAACTCTTAGATGTCTCGATAAACCTAGTGGTGTTCCATCAACAACAAATTCTGTTACTGCTATAGGCTCATTCATTTCCATAGCTAGTGAACTCCATATAAACGAGAACTCTCTACATAGTCTTGCACACATTGCATCTCTATGATCTCTACACACAACCTTGATACATCTTCTATAGCTAAGCTCATAAGCATCCCATGGATCGTAGTCCATGAGAATATACTTAGCGACTTCTCTAGAGGTATAATGGAATATGTTGTGGACTAGAAGACCTCTTTTCATAGCTTCGTTTGGCTCTACAACAACACCCATTCTCTTCTTCAACCATATATCTCTCTTCGTAGAACAGAACCTATAGGCTATATCTGATACACCAAGATCTAGAAATGCTCTTGGTTTTAGAGGAGGTGTAAATGAGTTCCAACCTCTTAGAGATTCATCAATAGGATTCCTAGATCTATACACATGGAGTTTCCTAATGCTTTGAAAGAGGTTGAGCATCATTGTCCTCAGCCAAGAGTATATCTAGAGCTATAGTTTTTCGCTATACCATGAGGAGAAGTCTTGTTGTCTTGGCATGGAGCTCAATGCATATACATGCTGTACACAGTTCTTGTAACAGTTGATACAGGGCAATAGAGCCATGGTGTAGATGCAACTACATAACTCAATAGCATGTCGATAAGAGCTAAGCTTATTACCCTAGTACAAGCTGTTTAGCAAGGGCTTAGCCCATGGTTGAAAAACTAGTTTTTGAAACTAAGCTTAGTCGTAAACGTATAGTTGTACTACCTAAAGCTGCTGTAGAGAGACTTGGACTTGTTGAGGGTCAGAGGATTAGAGTTGTTGTTGAGGATAATAGGATTGTTATTGAGCCTATAAGAGATGCTATTTGGTATGCTCTTCATGGTCCTAAGATTGGTAAGATAAGTTTTGAAGAGTTAGAGGAGGAGAGTCTTCGTGAACAAGAAAAACTCTCCAAGAATACTTCTTGATACTAGTTTTCTCTTGCCCATGATGGGGTTTGAGACAAACCGTATAGTTATGGATACAATACCACTGTTGAGAAAATGCGAAGTATTCTATAGTGATCTCAGTATTCTTGAAGCTCTATGGAAGATAGTTAAGCATATAGATACAGAGGAGAAGATGAGGATAGTTCTACAAGGTATAGAGTTGATAGAAAAGACATTCTCTCTAGCAAAGCTAAACAGTAGAGCTCTTGAAATAGCATTGAAGCTATATGCAATGGGCCACAAAGATCTTATCGACGATATACTCTATGGATTAGCACTATCTGAAAAACTCCTATTCCTATCTATAGATCGTGAACTCAGAGACTTTATAGAGAAAAATAATCTACCAAAAGTCATCGTTAACCCTACTGAACTCAAAGAACTCATAAACTCAAAACAGTGAAAACCACATAGCAAACATATCGAGAACCAAACCATCGGATCCTAGAGATCACTATGGAGTGTTTTGTGGAAAAGATAGAGGAGTATCAAGCTCTATACATAGTCTACTATTTGTGGTAGTATCATTGAAGATATTGAGTAGAGGTGCTGGGAATGAGGTTGAGAATAAAGCAGCTTCTCCAAGGAGAGATGTGCAGGATAGGCAGACTCTTTGGCTATGATATGATTATGTCTCTAGTGATGCTAGTCTTCTATTTGTTTCCTGAATCAGTATCTCAATATCTTTCTTTGCTAACTCATCGCTTATATACCTACTTAAAACTCCTTCTCTATCTGGACCATTATATTGGTATTCATGTATAGATAGCGCTATCTCAGTATAGAGATAGAGATCTCTATCTAAGAGAGAAGCTAGTTGTTTTAACCTTGTTGTTGGAACTATCGCTAGGATCCAGTAGGCCTTCTTAACTCTACGACCATTCCTAAGCTTTATGTATCCAGGAAACAGCTTCTCTAACTCACTCAGCTTATCTACAAGTAGTGCAGCTATCAATGCTTTCCATGCCTGAAAAGCTTTTCCAGCCGCATTTCTAACAAGATTTTCAGATAGAAATCTCCTAGCGAGCTCCAGCTCATACCGTGCTTCAAGCAACCTCGTTTTCCTATAGCCTTCAAGATCAAACCACGGTTTTTCAATCTCAGCACACACTAACTAACACCAAACACTCCAACACTAAAACAAGCTATAGCTGTTCTCCACTATCAATGTTCTAGCTATAGCTATACAAACGAGCTCAGCTAAGAGCTTCTCTATTCCTAAGAGCTCAAAAAACTCGCTATAGATGAATAATACGTCTATAGAGACTGATACACCGATAACAAGGTTCAATGCCGCAGCTACCTCTTCTTACTAAGAAACTCCTTCAACACATCCTCTTCTACTCTCAGAATATTTCTCTAAAACACCATCGAGACCAATAGATGTTTTGAAACTCAAAGCTTCAAGAAGCCCCAAGAACTCTCTTTGAGATACACATCTTCACATCATTACTCGACACATCTACTTCCCCATCATAGTCTATCCGTAACCACACTACCGAGTCAATTTAAGTCGAAAAACCGTGAGTACTTGATAACCAGATACCTCGATAATCTCATTCAATCGAAGGTCTTCAGCATGTATATAGAGTGTCTAAGCCTAGCACTGGATTTTGGCATGAAGTGATGCACAACGCAATGACTTCCCATACCTCTTTTAGGAACAACATAGTCTTCCTGAAGTTCTCGAGATTAATCCTGCAAGATTCAACACCGAACTTACAGGATATTGAGGTGTAACCTCCATAAATCAACAAGCAGAGCTCCTTCGTAGTGCTATGGATCTCTACCGTAAGCCGTGGTCTCTCATCGACATTCTCCATGTTTCTCCTACGCAGAAACTCAGAATCTTCAAACTTAACTACAAATGATAGTTCTATACAATGAAATTAGACTGAGCTAACTCCTGTAGCTCTTGGGGATCTATAGTGAAAGAGGTATTGCCTACATCAAGGGAAGTAGTTCATTATGCTGATCGTGTAGGACAGACTAGGATCTATGTAACGGATAGAAGGATAATAGTTGTTGAATGACCAGATATTCGAGATGTTGAGCTTAAACATATAGTTAGTAGAAAGGTTGTATCCGACTATGGCATACTAATAGCGGGAATTCTATGCTTTATATTCGGCATACTCATAGCGGTCTTCACACCCTTCATAAACACAATAGGAATTGCATGGGCTCTGATAGGACTGGCCTTTGCAGTATACGGATGTTTCAATCCATACGGGCCACGAATACTATGGTATGGTGGTCTAATAGAGATACGAGATGGCAAAGAGGAACTTATGAACTTGCATCTAATGATACGAGAACAGATAGAAAAGGTAAAGATAGAGAGATAGGTACTATAACCCAAGTATCATTGCATCCTAGATTCACTAGGATGAACACTCCTATCTAGATGTCTCCACCTTTTCACAGGGTATCCTGAACTTCCTAGAGCTTAGAACCAGTGTTCAACTATCTAATGATAGCGTTGACTGTATCATAACCTTTGTCTATGGTGTTATAACCTATACAGCTAGGATACAGCTAGGCATCTACTGCGACCAAACCATACCTGAAACCATGAGGCTCTCCATAGGAAAGTGTATGGTTCTGAAGATCTGTGAAACTGTAGTTTGTACTCGATGTATCGTTGAGCTCATCATACTTCATTGTTTGTAACTT
>CAZUDD010000121.1:0-2578 GCA_964619665.1 uncultured Desulfurococcaceae archaeon
GTAATAACCATATCTATGAAGCATCTACACCTGAAGCAAGAGCTTTAAGCTATGCTATTGATAAGTCAAAACCAGATCTCGTAATACCGCTTCACAACAACGATTTTAGTGGTCTTTATTTCTTTCTCTCCAAAGAATTTGAGGTAATCATTGAGTGTTTAGAGTACATAGGGAAAACTCTTGGAGTACCCATACATAGAGGATTACCTGAGGCACCTTACGTAAAGGTTTTCAAGAAGGGATTCTATGAAGAACCTACTATATGCGATGAATACTTCTTCTGCCTTAACGCTGCGAGCTGCAATCTATGTAGTGATATAGGAAATTCAATCTATGGCTATGCAAAATCTGTGAATCCACTGGTACACACGATAACACCTGAAACTCCATACATCACTAGTTCAGAATTAGAAAGTGATGAGTATACAGATAGAACATTACGTGAACTATTTCTTGAATCGCTACATCTACCCAAGAGTATTGCTATGTACATAGAGCCCAGATTAGAGTTCATAGTTAAGCACGTTGATAAATCGTGTCCATACGTACTTGAGCTTCATGAATATGTATTGAATTGGAGTAAGAGAATTAGAAGTCTTGAGAAGAGACTTAGAGCAGATAATTCGTATTTACGTAAAGCGACTAGAGCTGAAGCATTCGATATTACAGTAGTTAGGGGATTATTTGGAACTCTATTGAAGTTAGGTATTGTACTGAGATTCCTTACTAGATGTTCAATATCTCCTACTGTTGAAGATTACCGAAGTGAGCTTATCGACTACTTAATGAATGTTTTCGATGATTTGTATAAGGAGTTTAAGCATCAGAACATATTCATAGTGCCATTATCAACCCAAATAGCTGTACAGATGGCGTCAATACTTATAGCGCTTCACCATGTATTCGATATTGACTTCAATTAAACTAGCGTCGAATATTCTTTGGTCCTATATGACCTGCTACAGTTTGGACTATTACTGTTTCAAGTCCTTGTTCTTCTAAGACTCGTTTTACTTCAAGCATTTCGCTAACAGATGGTCTTTTCAAGTCCTTTCTACGGAATGCAGGAAAATAGTCTAGGACCGTAACCTGTATCCTTTTGTCTATTGCTGCTATTCTTCTACCAGCTTCAGCAATTTCATCTAGAGATACAAGTGCCTTGTTGTATACTAAGCCTATACCTAGATACACTCTATCACTGTACCTCTCATAGATATACTCAATTGCTTTCCAAGAAGTTTCAAGATATTTTCTTGCTAGATCACGATCTGTAAGTCCAGTTATCCTCATATAGGTATCTACATAGACACACTTAGGTTCAACACCTATATTGTTACAACCAGCCTTAACAAGTTCATCTATGTAGTCTGGTGTTAACAGTGTTCCATTACTATCTAGGTGTCTACGTATTTTAGGACTTACATGTCTCGATACTTCTTTGAAGAACTCTATTAACCACCTTCTATTCAGAGTTGGTTCACCACCACTTATAGCAATTCCACGAGTGTTATAGTGTTTATGACATAGTACAACTGTTGCAGCTGCTTCTCTAGGTGTTAGAGCTGGTGATGTATTATCGTATGTAACGGTGTAGTTCTGACATTGAGGGCATCTCAGATTACAACCAGCTACCCATATCGCCGCTTCTACATAGTCTACATAGTTTACCTCCCACCACGGAGTAGCTTTACCACCTACAAGATGAGGTGAAGGTCCGTGAACTATACGCAACGGTTCAACATGATCTACATCGGTACTTATAGTCATACCATCTTCAACAGGAGTTATACAGCTTCTCTCTAAGGATCCATTTATTATCAGTGCACATGCCCAACAACCACCTGTACCACAAGCAATGCTTGGTTTCTTAGATCCGGGAACACTAAATTTGAATCCTATTAATTCAAGAGCTTTAGCAACAGAAATTCCTCTAGGAACTCTATACTCAATACCATCAACAACTATACGGATAAGCTCTCTCTCCTCTTCAACAATCTCGACTATCCTGGCATTGTATGGGCATGCCCAATAACACGATAAGCATCCAATACACTCTCTAGGACTTCGACACCTATTCACTTCTACACAAAATCCACATTTTCTGCATTTCTCCAAATCAACCCTAACCCTATAGAACTTCATATACATACACCATCTACTCTACCTAGAGTAGAAACGATATCATAGTTAATGAGTTTCTAAAACCTTAAGACTCTATCTCTCTATAGTACTGCTCTAAGTCACCACGCCATTCAAGATCTTTGTTCTGGATAGCTTATTCGAGGACTCCAAGGTTTTGCTATTATCTCTAAGACTTCAAACTCTTTCAAGAAATAGTATGAGTATGTTGCTTTGGCGACTATGGCTGTATCGAGACCTTTATGTGTACCTCCAAGAGCTACAACTATATCTCCACGATTAATTGCTTCAGCATCTGTTGTTATTAATGAAGCTTCTATAGCTACCTTAACTCCTTGACCAAAACTTTTCCCAAGAGATAATCTATGATTGTTTCTGGTAATGGAGCTCTCCAATCAATGCTTCTCGATATAGGTGCTAATGGTCTTGTACTCTGAAC
>CAZUDD010000121.1:2588-4857 GCA_964619665.1 uncultured Desulfurococcaceae archaeon
GATAACTCCTTCTCTCTAGACATTTTCTAGTTCTACGATTCTTTGGGTGATAGAGACCTATCGGTATATCGCCTTTGGAACCCCATGTTTTATCGAGTGGATGTGTAACAACTACTAACTTCAGCTTATTCTTGTTGACTCCATACTCTTTAGCTATTCTCAATGCTTTTAAAACACTTCTACCTGTTTCAGATGGTGTAACGATGCTCTTCACATTAAGTTCAAGAGCTCTTTCAATAGCTACTCTAATAACGTGTTCAGTATTCACTTCACCTTTGAATCTATAGTAATAGGTTTTGAGACTGTGTATAGACTCGATGAAGAGACACTTCAAGACCGCTATAGTTCAAGAGCATAAATCAGTGCTTAGACTACAACTATATCTGGATGATGAGTCCGCCGGCGCAATACAATGATCGATGATTATAGGGACTACCCACTGACACTACAGGTAATGCTCTGTTTAGGTGTTGATAATACGCCATAGTTAGATATAATCTCCGTTCATTACTATCTCTACTCAAGGTTAGATGAGGCGGTAAAGCATGACCTTTGGACCAGCTGCTATGGGTTACGATAGAGCTTTAACGATATTTTCACCGGATGGAAAACTCTATCAAGTTGAGTATGCAGCTGAAGCTGTAAGAAGGGGTTGGACATCTATTGGATTGAAATCCGATTATGGAGCTGTGATAATAGCTGAAAGAAGAAAAGTTGCACCTCTACACGATGTTCTCAATCTTGAGAAGGTTTATGTCGTGGACTCACATATAGGAGCTACGTTCTCTGGTCTTGGTCATGATGGTAGAGTACTCATAGACTATGCAAGACTTATAGCTATAAGACATAGACTAGTATTCGATGAACCAATAGATGTAGAGCTCTTAGTAAGGAATATCTGTGATATTAAGCAGATGTATACTCAACAAGGTGGTGTAAGACCGTTCGGTGTATCGCTTATAGTAGCTGGTGTTGATAGGAGAGGAGTTGAACTATTTAGAACAGAACCTAGTGGTCTATACTTTAGGTACTATGCTGTAGCAGCTGGTTCTGGAGAAGCACATGCTATGAACTATATCGAGAAGCGCTATAATGTGAAGATGAGTGTTGAAGATCTCATAATACTAGGACTAAAAGCTTTGAGAGCAGCTATTGAAGAACCTGTAACAATAGAAAGAGTTGAAGTAGGGTATATTACAGCTGAAGAAAAGATATTTAGAAAGTTAAGTGTTGAAGAAGTTAAAAGATTTATTGATAAGGCAGGTGTTAGTAAGTGACGAAAGCTCGTGGTAAAAAGGAGCATGAGTATGTTATTGCTCGTATAACTGTTAAGGGTAGAAGATTCGAGATACTAGTGAATCCTGAATTAGCTTTTAGATTTAGAGAAGGTGAAAAAATACCCATAGAAAACGTACTTGTTGGTGATTACGTCTACAAAGATGTTAGAAGAGGTCTTAAAGCATCACCAGAAGAGCTCCGTGAAATCTTTGGAACAGATAATCTATACAAGATTGCTGAAGAGATTATTAAGAAAGGTGAACTTCAATTAACAACTGAACAGCGAAGAGCACTTCTAGAAGCTAAAAAGAAACAGATCATTAACTATATAGCTAGATCTGCAGTAGACCCTAGAACAAATACACCTATCCCACCTTCAAGAATTGAGAAAGCTATTGAGGAAGCAAGGGTCGCGATAGATCTATACAAAAGCGTTGAAGAACAGGTTCCTCATATCATAAAAGCTATTTCGCGATTACTACCAATAAAATTAGCTCGAGCTCTATTGCAAGTCCATATACCATCAGCTATAGCTGCTCGTTGTTATCAACAGGTTATGAAGCTCGGCGATATCAGGAAAACCCAGTGGCTTGCAGATGGATCATTAATTGTAGAACTTGAGATACCAGCCGGTATGCAGAATGAGGTTATAGATAAGTTGAACGCTATTACGAAAGGTAATGTTAGTGTTAAGGTCTTAAGTGTTGGGTGAAAACACCTTGAAGTATGTGCTTTACTATGACAATAGAAGCATAGTTGCTCCAGGAGATGTTGTAGCTAAGGATACTGGTAATGTTATCGAGATAGCAACACCTAGTTACCTCATAAAGCTTAGTGATGGTAGAATCATAGCGACAATAATAGGGCTTCTCAATGTTGAGAAAACAGATGATAGAGTCAGGCTCTCTATAATACCTTTAGAGGGAAGGTATTTTCCTAAAGAAGGTGATCTAGTAATAGGTATTGTTACTGATATAGGAGTTACAGCATG